>CALXUL010000104.1 GCA_944391635.1 uncultured Clostridia bacterium
GAGGCATCGACATCCGCCATGCCCGGTAAATCCTTGCAGTAGAGCGCTGGATATAGAAGATTTGACAGGTCGCTTCTTGAACATTCAAGTACAGTGTGGTTTGTTTTGCATTCCTGCGCAACACGAAGAGCCCACGGACCGTCCGAGTCGGGCTGGAAGGCAGAGGATTTAAAGTTTTTGTCATTTCCTACATAATCAAAGGAATATGTGGAAAGCTGCGCTCCTTTATTTCGCATATGTTCGGCAGAAATAGAGGTTATGACGCTTGAATCAAGACCGCCGGACAGTAAAGTAGCAATAGGCACATCGCTGACTAATTGTCTGGTTACGGCGTTATGTAAAAGCTCCCGTACCTTTTCTATGGTATCGCTGTAGCTATCAGTATGTTCATGGCTTGACAGTGACCAGTATGCACCGGTTTTTATCCCGTTTCTTGAAATGCACATATAGTTTGCCATAGGAAGTTCATTAATGCCGCGGAAAACACCAACGCCTTGAGTTCGTGCGGGGGACATTGCAAATAATTCGCATAATCCTTCACGGCTTACTTCGGGTTTGATGTCAGGATGTGCAAGAATCCCTTTTATTTCGGAAGCAAAAATTACTTCGTTGCCGGATATAGCATAAAACAGTGGTTTTACCCCAAACCGGTCGCGGCACAAAAATACACGCTGGCGCATAGTATCCCAGATAGCAAATGCGAATATACCGTTTAAATGTGCGGCACAGTCTGCTCCGTAATGTATGTAAGAAAGAAGAAGAACTTCGGTATCACAGGTGGTGGAAAATTCATATCCGAATGACTGCAATTCTTTTCTAAGCTCATCTGCATTATAAATCTCGCCGTTATAGCAAATAACAAACTCATGGCCTTCTACTGTACGTTTCATAGGCTGCGCGCCATTTTCTGGGTCTATTACTGCCAGGCGGCAATGGGCAAAGCTTGCATGTTCGCCTACCCATTCTCCGTGAGAGTCAGGGCCGCGGCAGGTCATAGTTTCTGCCATTTCGCGCACCGTAAGTCGGTGTACCGCTTCATTCATAAGCATATTTTCATCAAAATTGATAAGTCCTGCAATTGCACACATAAAATCATTCCTTTCCAAAGTGGCAGTAGCTTTCTGTTATAGAATATGATAAGTGCCGGGTTTTGGTGATAATTGTTGCCAAGAATCCCGGGATGTGATATAATGTGGAAAGGCAGAAGGAGGCGGCAGATAAGTGTACGGCTATGATATTTTTCATGAAAAACTTATATTGAACCTTTTAGAAAACGTGCGGCACCAGAACCCGGCACAGGCATATATATTTGAGGGCGAAATAGGGCTTGGGCGTTATGAGGCAGCACGTCTTGTTGCGGCAGCGCTTGCCTGCCCGGAGGATATGCCGCCTTGCGGAAGGTGCAATAGCTGTGTCAGTGCAAAAAGCGGTACCAATCCGGATATTGTCGATGTTTTACCGCAGTCAGGACATAAGTCTATAGGTGTGCCGCAGGTGCGAGAACTTATAAAGGACGCATATACAAAGCCTTTTCTGTCACGGCGGAAGATATATATTTTCCGCGATGCTTCCATAATAACCGAGCCGGCTCAAAACGCCCTCTTAAAAATACTTGAAGAGCCGCCGGAATACGTTGTTTTTATAATAATCGCCCAAAACGCGCAAAGCCTTTTAAATACTGTACGTTCAAGATGTGTCCTGGTGAGGTTTGCACCGGTATGCGATGAAGTGATGAGCAGATATATCGACAAGATATGCCCAGGAGCAAAGAACAAGGATTTTGTGATACGATATGCGCGCGGAGTGCCTTATACTGCAAGAAAAATAGTATCTGATGAAAACTTTGAACCCATTAGACAGGACACTTTTTCACAGTTTTGTAAGCTTTTTTCGGAAAAACCTTTGACGGCATTTGAACTTGGAGATTATGCGGCGGAAAATAAAGATAATATATCTCGAATTGTTGAGCTTTGGCGCGAGTTTGCAAGAGATATGCTGCTTATTTGCACTGATGCAAAAGATATGATAATAAATATTGATTATGCGGATAAGCTTTATGAGATGGCAGCTGTTATGGATGAGAAAAAAATACTTTTTATCTTAAAGCAGATAATGAATACAGAACTTATGCTCTCAAGGTATGTATCGGTTCGTGCGGCAATTGTCCGGCTTGCGTTGGTTGTCGGCGAGTATTAGATATAATAAATAAAAATAATAGCTATAGAGGTAATTGATTTTATAACAGGCTAACGTTGTAAAATATAGAAAAATGTGGTATAATAAGACAAATAAAGGGAGGAGCGCAGGGCTTATGAATGAATATAGAAAATATAACGAAATTAAGCCGCTTGTTAAAGAACTGGCAAAAATTTGTAAGGAAGTCGGGTATATTGACCCTGAATTATATGATAAATATGAAGTTCGCCGGGGGCTTAGGTATAAAAGCGGAAGAGGTGTTTTGACGGGGCTTACTGAAATAGGTGAGGTTAAGTCATATACCATAGATGACGGAGAAATGATACCGTGCGAGGGAAAGCTTTATTATCACGGTGTGGATATAGAAAGTATAGTTGAAGGCTTTACAAAGGATAACCGGTTTGGGTTTGAGGAAACAGTATACCTGTTATTGTTCGGGCGTCAGCCGAATAAAAAGCAGCTTGCAGAATTTACAAAATTGCTTGCAGAATACAGACTTTTGCCGATGCATTTTGTAAGGGACATAATTATGAAAGCGCCTTCGGGGGACATGATGAACGCGCTGGCAAGAAGCGTCTTGACACTGTATTCATATGACGAAAGCGGCGACGATACTTCTATAGCCAATGTATTAAGGCAATGTCTTGAACTGATAGCAGTATTTCCGATTTTATCAGTTTACGGGTATCAGGTATGTAATCATTACATTAAAGGCGACAGCTTATATATACATACACCGCCACATGAACTGTCAACTGCGGAGGCAATTTTGTATACACTGCGCCCTGATAGAAAATATACCGAGCTTGAAGCAAAGCTTTTAGACATTTGCCTTGTGATCCATGCTGAGCATGGCGGCGGAAATAACTCAACCTTTACAACACACGTTGTATCATCCTCAGGGACCGATACGTATTCGGTTATGGCAGCATCACTTGGCTCGTTAAAGGGTCCAAAACATGGCGGCGCAAATAAAAAGGTTGTAGAGATGTTTAATGACATAAAGGCAAACGTAAAAGACTGGAAGAATGAAGATGAAGTGCGTACATACCTTGAAAGAATAATAAATAAAGAGGTATTTGACCAAAGCGGACTTATCTATGGTATTGGTCATGCGGTTTATTCAATATCCGACCCGCGTACAAAGATTTTAAAGAAGTTTGCAAAGCCCCTTGCGGTTGAAAAAGACCGTGTTGAGGAATATGAGCTTTATGAACTTGTAGAGAAAATAGCACCTACTTTGCTTAGTAAAAGAAACCGGGCGGCGAGCGCAAACGTGGATTTTTATTCAGGATTTGTATATGATATGCTGGGATTACCGCTTGAACTTTATACGCCGATTTTTGCTATTGCAAGAATAGCAGGATGGAGTGCGCACCGTATTGAGGAACTTGTGAATGCAGGCAAGATAATCCGCCCGGCGTATAAGAATGTAGCAAAGCACACACAGTATATTCCGTTATCGGAAAGAGAATAGGAGGCAGAAAATGGGCTGGATAATAGGTTTGGTATGTATTGCGGTTATAATTATTTGGTTTATATCAGCACAGCGAAGACTGGCGTTTATGGATGAAAATATAAATAATGCAATGAGCCAGATAGGCGTTCAGCAGTCATCCAGATGGGATGCGCTTATTGCACTTTTGGATTTGACGAAGGGGTACGCTGAACACGAATATAAAACAATCCTTGATGCGACAAAAAACAGAGCCGCTATAACAGGAAGCAGTACTGCCGGTGAGGCGGCGGCTCAGGACAATATGATTGCTGATGCTTTGAGCAGGATAATGGCGATTGCTGAAAATTATCCTGACCTTAAAGCAAACCAGAACTATATTAAGACAATGGACAGCGTGAACCAGTATGAAAATATGGTACGTCAGTCGAGACTTATTTATAACGACAGTGTAACAAAGTTAAACCGTTCTATAAGAATGTTTCCAATGTCGATTGCGGCGGCAATCCTTGGTTTTAAGTCAAGAGAGTATCTTGAAGCGCAGCAGACGAAGGCAGATATGCCTGAGATGAAATAGGTGTTTTATGAAAAGGTTTATTCTTTTAGTTTTTGCATTTTTAGCACTTGCTCTGTTTGAGGTAAGTGTAAATGCGGCAAATAACGTATCAGAGATTCAAATACAGGTAAATCTGAGGGATGACGGTAGTGCGTATATTGTCCAGATTTGGGATGGGTCTTTTGGCGAGGGTACGGAAAATTATATACCAATCAGGACGGACGGGATTGAGATTTCAGATTTTCGGGTGTCGGATGAAAATGGGGAATATACCTATGTTGAGGATTGGGATATAGACGCATCATTTGAAGAAAAAGCAGGTAAATGCGGTATAAATAAAACCGGAGACGGTATAGAACTTTGTTTTGGTATTACTGATTATGGAAGAAAAAGATATGCGATAGAATATATTGTAAAAGGTTTTATTAAGGCATACGAAGATTATGACGGGACAAATTTTATGCTTATAAACTCCGGAATGAATACTTTTCCGACCGATGCGACGGTTTGCGTAACGCTTGAAAACGGCAAGTCCTTAAATGAAGAAACGGCAGGAATATGGGGCTTTGGATATGGCGGAATGGCAGAATTTCGCGATGGGGAAGCTTGGCTGTATACATCGGCTCAAACGCCGCTTGAAGGCTCAAATTCTATGATAATGCTGCTTCAGCTTGATAAAGGTATATTAAGCCCTGAAATAAGCGTGGATAAAAGCTTTGAGAGTGTTAAGGAAAAGGCTTTTGAAGGCAGCGATTACAGCAGTAAAGACGTTACGGATAAGATAATAGATTACATTTTGTATGCGGTTTTATATCTTTTTGTTGCCGGTGTGATTATTTATATTGCTGTATATGGGATAAAGCGGAAAATAGAAATCAGGAAATTCTATAAAAACGCACCTTATTACAGACAAAGCCCTTGTGGAGGCAGGATAGAAACAGCGTACAGCCTTTCACGGGATTTTGATGTGGAAAAGGATGAAAGTACAATAATAGGCGCAGTAATGCTACGTATGGTAAATAACGGAAGTATTATAATAAAAAGCGAAGAGGAACCGGGATTTTTCGGAAAAAGTAAGAAGAACGCGGCAATTACACTTAAAGAAGAACCGTCAGAAGAGATAGAAAATCGATTATATAATATCTTAAAAAAGGCTTCTGGAGAAAATGAATATATTGATGAAAAGGAGCTTTCAAAATATTTTAAGAAAAGACCGGGTGTGTTAAGGTCATTTATAGATGATGCTTATGCGGACGGAAAAAGCGAACTTAAAAACGCAAAAGGATATGCGCGGAGTATTGGGAAGTTTATAGGTAACCTAAGTGACACCGGTAAACAATTGCTTGCAGAAGTAATGGGGCTAAAGAAATATTTGCTTGATTTTTCACTGATAGGTGAGAGGGAAATAAGTGAGAGTGTAGTTTGGCAGGACTACATGGTATATGCTACATTGTTCGGGATAGCAGATAAGGTACTTGAGCAGTTTAAAAAAGTATATCCCGAGCGGATTGCTGAATTTGAGGCATATGATGTGAATATGCATACTACATATATATGCTATAGCTCGATGTATAGAGCGCTAAGAAGCACAGAACAGGCAAAAAGGAGCGGAGGCGCAGGAGGAGCAAGCTCGTTTGGAGGAGGCGGCGGATTTTCCGGCGGTGGAGTCGGCGGCGGCTCAAGATAAATATTAACCAAACAGGCACAAAATTGTTAGTGTGCTCCAAGAATAAGTAACGATATAACAAAAAAACTCTTGAAATAAAGCATTTTACTTTATTTCAAGAGTTTTTATTTTTAATATTCAATCGGAGTATCTGAATCGGAAAGAACCCATTTCCCGCGTGTAAAGTCAGGTATTTCAACCGGCGATGAGCCGGATGCAATTGACTGTTCGGACAATGGTGTAATACTCATCCAGACTGCTGCATCATATACATCAACCGGCATTTTTCTGCCTTCTCTAAGCGCCTTAAAGAATACCTGAAATTCAAGCCAGTCCATTCCGTCGTGTGTGCCCTGGACGCCTTCTGAAAGATATTTTTTCCATACAGGATGCTCATATTCATCAGTGTATTTTTCTGCATTACCGAAACATTCTGTTTTCCAGTCAAAGTCATGCGCCATATCCTCTTTGCAGTCAACAAATACGGAATCGGTGGCTTCCTCATACATTGCGTTTGTGCCGCGAACAGTAAAACCTCGGCTATAAAAACGGGGGAGCGTTGTATCGAGTGTTAGGGTTATAGTTTCTCCGCTGCTGCATTTAATTACGGTAGTCACAATGTCGCCTTGCATAAAGCGCAAATTTGCAAGTTCTGTATCTTCGGGTTTGTTTTTTAGAATATAGTCATGCAGCCCGGCTGCTTTTGATGCAGTTGATGTTAGGCTCAAAAGACGGTTTTTGTTGTTAATATTAAGAACTTTTGCAATTGGTCCAAGCTCGTGTGTGGGATAATTTTCACAGTTTCTTGTAAGATAATTTCTCAGGCGGTAATGGCGGTTTTCTTTACCGAATGAAATTTCGCGCCTGAGGTCGTGATGATACCCGCCTTCTGCATGAACTACCTCACCAAACAGACCTTTTGAAACCATATTTCTTACCATCAGTTCACGCCTGCCGAAACAGCAGTTTTCAAGAAACATAAATTCACTGCCGGTTTCTTCGTATGTATCAACAAGATCCCAGCACTGTTTTATGGAATATGCACCGCCCACCTCCATGGCAACTGCCTTTTTATTTTTCATAGCTTTAATTGCAATTTCAACATGAGACTCCCATGCAGAAAAAATCAATACGGCGTCAATGCCGTCAGCGTTTATAACATCATTATAGTCTGTTGTAACGATGGGCATAGTTTGACCACTTTCTAAAACATGTTTTGCGCCGGTATCCGCGCGGTCTTTATATAAATCGCATACTGCGCCAACCCTGACGCCTTCGCTTTTTAAAACCACATCTCTAAGAAGGCTTTCTCCGCGCGCGCCTATACCGATTACGCCAACGCATATTTCTTTTTTCATAAAATTTCACCCCTTTAAATATTTACAAAATACTTTATTTATGTTATAATCATACAATGACTAAAATATTATGTCTATATTATTTTAGCCATAATATATATGATTTTAGTCTGGAAAAGAGGGGCAGTATGTTATATCCTGTTACAGCGAAAAATGTAGTTTTTGCAGATGTTTTTTATACAATGTTTGAGAATACTTTTTATGCGGGGTATGAGTTTTTGGGGGAAAAGCATAATTTTTGGGAAATGTTTTATGTAATGGATGGCAGGGCTACGGTGAATGCCGATGGAAGAGTGTATAATATGGGGAAAGATGAAGTCATTTTTCACAAACCCATGGAATTTCATAAATTTAATGTTGAAGAAGATAACACAAAGTGTTTTATAATGACATTTGAATTAAAAGGTGAGTTTGCGCAAGAATTTGAGTGTAGGGTATGTAAAGCGGAACAAAAACAAAAAGATGCATTTATGCATATGAGGGGATTTTTATATAATAATTTTTTGAATGAGGAAAAAAAGAAGGATGGAAATGTATTGGATTACATTTTCACATTTCAAAATTTAGCCAAAGCACAGGCAGTAAGGAATATGTTTGAAAACTTTCTTATTACCTTGCTTTTAGATAAAACAACGCCGTCATCGCTTGATACAAGTGCGGATGCGGCAGTTTATGCAAAAGCGGTAAAGGTGATGAATGAGAATGTAAGGGGCTGGCTTGCTGTGCCTGAGATAGCCCAAAAATGCGGCGTCAGCCTGACATATTTAAAAAGTATTTTTTCAAAATATGCCGGGATTGGAATTCATAAACAGTATATTAATATAAAACTCCAGCTTGCTGCAACGCTTATGGCAGAGGGAATGTCGGTGACCGATGCTGCAAATGAGCTGAATTTCAGCAGTCAGAATTACTTTTCAATGGTATTTAAGCGAGAAAATGGTATTTCTCCGACGGAGTTTATAAAAAGAGGAAGAATATAAAACCACATTGGAAACACTGTTTCAAATGTGGTTTTTATAAGTATATTACCGTGTTCGTTTTAAAGTATTATTAATTAGACTACTATAAAATGGTTTCCATCCTGATTGACAAAGGTTTTAAGCCCATATTTTCATAGAATTTTTTCGCATCCTCATTAAATGCCCATACGTTAAGAGTAACGTTGTAGCATCCAATTTCTTTCGCATAATTCTTGACATATTCGTAAAGGCTCTTTCCTATATGCTGCCCTCTTGAGGATTCATCAACACATAAGTCATCAATATAAAGCGTTTTCATATCTGTCAGTATGTTGTTGCCCTGTCTTGCTATCAGAACGCAAAACGCGTATCCCATAATGCCCGAATCGCCTTCGGCAACAAATATCGGGCGTAAGTCATCCTTAATTATTTCGGATAATTCGCTATCGGTATATTTCCTGCAGTTTTCTTTAAATATATCAGGTCTGCCGCGGTGGTGGACATTTAAAACCTGACAGAGTAAGTCCTTTATTTTTTCGGTGTCTTTTTCTTGCGCGCGGCGTATATTCATTTTTTAACCTCCTGTATAAGAAATAGTCAAACTCAAAAGCCCTTTTTAGACAAGGGCTTTTGAGTCGAAGTCTTAGATTTTTTATTAACTTAGTCAAATAAAGTAATCTGATCGGTTTCGGGTAAATCCACATAACCTCCGGTTTTAAGCAAATCAAGAATCGTTTTGGTAATACCGGTTCTAAGCCTTAGGTCCTCTAAGGTGTTAAACGGACCGTCTTTTCTTGCTTCGGCAATGCTTTTTGCTGCATTTTCGCCCATACCCGGCAGAGCTGAAAGGGGAGGTCTTATACCATCTGGCGTATCAAGGAAGTTAACCGCATCCGATTCATATATATCAATCGGTACAAAATTAATGCCGCGCGCATACATTTCAATACATATCTCAAGTATGGGAATAAGGTTTTCTTCTTTTGGCGAAACTTGGGAATTTTTCTTACGTTCAATTATATCCGCCATAGCTCTGCGCGCCGTTTCAGCTCCCTGAGCCATAATGGATGCGTCAAAATCATCCGCACGCACTGAAAAGTATGCGATATAAAACGCGGTGGGGTAGTGTACCTTATAGTAGGCAATACGAAAAGCCATCGTGACATATGCAACAGCGTGTGCTTTTGGGAACATGTATTTAATTTTCTTGCAGGATTCAATATACCATTCATCCACATTTGCTGCACGCATAGCTTCTTCATCTTCCGGCTTTAAGCCCTTTCCTTTTCTGACAGACTCCATGATTTTAAATGCATGCCCTGCCTCTACGCCTTTTGCAATAAGATAGAGCATTATATCATCACGTGTACAGATTGCTTCTTTTAGGGTGGTATAACCTTCTTTAATATAATACTGAGCATTGTTAAGCCATACATCAGTGCCGTGCGAAAGCCCGGATATACGGACAAGTTCAGCAAAAGTGGTTGGCTTGGTATCAAGAAGCATCTGCCGCACAAATTTAGTGCCAAATTCGGGAACGCCGTATGTGCCTACTGTTGAGCCGATGTCGGCATTGATGTGCAGCGCATCGCACGAGGTGAAAAGGCTCATGGTTTCCTTATCGTCAAGAGGAATAGTTTGAGGGTCAAGCCCCGTAAGGTCATAGAGCATTTTGATAACGGTTGGGTCATCGTGACCGAGTTCGTCGAGCTTTAGAAGGTTCTGGTCAATAGAATGGTAATCA
>CALXUL010000105.1 GCA_944391635.1 uncultured Clostridia bacterium
TTTTCTTATAAAACCCATAATGATAGTATTCTTGTGGAAAAACCCCGTAAATAATATAGTTATAGACCATACTAGCGAAAACAGAAATCCTATTTCTTTTATTTAGTTCTGCTTCCAGCTCAATCCAACGCTTAGTATTTGTGAGAATAGACATATATCTCTACCTTTCTTCTATAAATCATATCTTTTTGCCGGAAATCCCATAACTTTTGCGTTTGCCTTGATATTCGTCATAACTACGCTTCCGGCACACACATATGCGTTGTCACCTATTTTTTTCCCTGGCACAGTCACTGTCTGGCAACCCAAAAATACGCGTTTGCCAATTTTCACGCCGCCGTTTATATTGCACGAGCCCATAATTGAAGCAAAATCACCGATTTGTGCGTCATGCCCCACAGTTGAGCCAAGAAGCGTCACAAAGTCCCCAATTTCACAATTTACCGAAAGCGAGGCGTCAGGATATAATACCACGCCTTCACCTATATGGTTAAACCCTCCAATTCTTGCGCGTGGGTGTATAATCGTAGCAAACTTTGCACCCTTTTCTTTAAGTTCAAATACAACCTTTTCCTTTGTTTTGGGGCTTGCCAGCGCGAGCGCAAAATATTCGTTTTCCTTTACGTCCCAATCAGAAATTCTGCCTATAATCTCATAATCACATTCTTTTCCGCTAAGTGCCTCTGGATTATCGTCAATAAACCCCTGTATTCTCCACTCCGGCGCAGCCTTATTAATATCCTTTACCCATTGCAGAACCTCTCTGCCCATTCCGCCTGCGCCTACAATTATCAAATCCTTCATAAAAACACTCTTTCTAATGCCCTATTACATCTCGCCTATTTTGCCACAGTTTCACGGCTACCGCTAAACTTTTTCATTGTTGCCTGCCCCTGCTGGCTTATACCTTCACGTTTAAAGAATGCCGTCCATACGGTAAGAAATACTATTCGTACATCACCAAAAAAAGTTACATTCCGGACATATTCAATGTCCTTTTCAAATCTTTCATCCCAATCAAGAAGATTCCTGCCGCTTATTTGAGCAAGCCCGGTAAGCCCCGGTCTTACATCATGCCGATGCTTCTGCGTTTCATTATACCGGTCAAGATACTCAACCAAAAGCGGTCTCGGACCTACAACGCTCATATCTCCCTTTAAAATATTAAAAGCTTCCGGCAATTCATCAAGACTTGTTTTTCTTAAAAAGCGTCCAAATGATGTTATACGCTGTTCATCCGGAAGCAGGTTGCCTTCTTCATCTTTTTTGTCTGTCATTGTGCGGAATTTATAGAGTTTAAATATTTTCTCGTCCTTGCCGGGTCTTGCCTGTGTAAATATCACCGGCTTTCCGAGTTTGATGCGTACCATTACGCCTACGATTATAAATAACCATGAGAATACAATTATTGCCGCAAGCGCACAGATTACATCCATTACCCTTTTTACATATTTCCTATACATCAAAACACCTCTTAATTATACCAATCACCCTGTCCTGCTCTTTAGCAGTCATTTTTATATCTGAGGGCAGGCATAATCCACGCCTGAATATGTCTTCTCCTACATCCTCTCCCGCAGATATGTAATCCTTCTTTGCAAACACAGGCTGGAGATGCATTGGTTTCCATATAGGTCTTGATTCGATGTTCTCTCTGTCCAGCGCAAGACGCAAAATCTCCGGCGTCACTTTGTTTTGTGATGCTTCATTAATTGTAATACAACTGAGCCAAAAATTCGGGTCGGAACATTCAAGATACGGATTCATCTCTACTTCTATATCCTTGAATGCTTCTTTATACCGTTTATATATATTCTTTTTTAATTCTTTGTGTTCTTCAAGGTGCAATAGCTGTCCTCTGCCTATTCCGGCTACAATATTGCTCATACGGTAATTGTAGCCAATTTCACTGTGCTGATACCATGGTGCAGGATCTCGCGCCTGGGTGGAATAAAAACGCACTTTCTCTACAGCCTCTTCGTCATCCGATAAAAACATTCCACCTCCGGAGGTTGTAATTATCTTATTCCCGTTAAAGCTAAGAGCATTATATTTTCCAAATGTTCCCGTCTGCCTTCCTTTATAGGTAGATGATAGACTTTCTGCCGCATCCTCTATCAAGGTTACACCACGGTCTTTGCATATTTCAGCAATCTCATCGAGTTTTGCCGGAATGCCATAGAGATTTGCCACAACAACGGCTTTAACGCGTTTATCATACTTTTCAAATGCCTTTTTAAGTGCTTTTGGGTCCATATTCCAGCTTTCGCGTTCGGAATCAATAAACACCTGTTCTCCGCCAAGATAACTCACAGGGTTTACTGTTGCTGCAAAAGTAAGATCCGAGCATAAAACTATATCCCCAGGACCTACTCCGGCAAGCTTAAACGCCATATGGAGCGCATGCGTTCCAGCGGTCATTGCAGCTGTGGCTTTGCACCCCACATATTTTGCAGTTTCATTTTCAAATTCTGTAACATTTTTTCCAAGAGGAGCAACCCAGTTGGTATCAAATGCTTCCTTTATAAATTTTAGTTCTTCCCCGTGCATTGTGGGGGCTGACAACCATATTTTCTCAGACATTTTCTTGCTCCTAAGTAAAATTATCCCTACCACTATATATTATATACCTATAATAGCATAACAATAAAAATATTTCAAGTGTATATTCTTGTAAATACCCAAAAATGTATAAAAATGCTATATTTTATATTTTTAGAAAATATTTAATGTAAATATAAAGATTTTTTGTATATTTTCAAAAACAATATATACCTGTTTCTAAAACCGGCATCAAACTGTCGAAAAAGTCATTTTGCCGCAAGCAGGTATTTTGTTAATCTGTGATTAAATAAAAAAGAAGCTGATTTTTAGACAAAATCAGCTCCATTACTTGTTTTTTCCGCATTTGTCTTTTAACGTACCCTTGTACGCCAACAAAGCCAAATGCAAAAAATCTAACTTCTTTTTTCGGAGTCTGCCAGTGTGTCAAAAGTTTATCGACACGCTGATGCCGGCTTTTTAAAGCCGGCATATTATTTTTATTCACTTATCCATCAGCTTTAAAAGCTCATAACTTGCCTTAAGATATGTACCGACGGCATAATCGTTTGTGTTCTCCTTTTTGACCACCCCAGGATCCCACGCAACCGTCTGTACCCATCCGATACGCCCGTTTTCATCTATTGCAACGTCAGTAATAGCATTATACGCACGGATAGCGCAATCCAGGTATTCTTTCCCGAGTATATTAGTATTTATTCCCTTTAAAAGCCCAAACGCAAATAAAACCGTCCCACTCACCTCCGGCATATCAAAAAGTTTTGGCGATAATAAATCAGTGTGCCAGAATCCATCGCCTGTCTGAAGCTTTTTTATCCGTTCTGCCATTCTCGCGAATACTTGCCGGTATTCGCCGTAGTATTTGTTATCCCGAGGCAGGGTTTCAAGGGTTTTAGCAAGACCGGCAAATACCCAGCCGTTACCTCTTGACCAGAAAATCTCCTTGCCGTCGGCATTTAGTTTCTTGTCAGGCAAAAACCTCTCATCGCGGTACCAAAGGCTGTATTTTTCATCAAAGCACCGCCGCTCCTCCTTTGAGTTTATATAAAGCCGGTATGCCTTATCAAAAAAGCGTCCATCCTTTTGCCTTACCCCTATCCGGTTATAAAAATTCAGTGCCATATAAAAGGTATCAACCCACCACCAATAGTCATTATTAGGGTCATTTACCGTCCATTCAAGGGTTCTGCTCATATTCTCAAATGTCCCGCACACCCCAAACTCATCTATAAGGTCAAGATAGCTTTCACCACACAAAAGATAATCGGCATTAGTGGTATTGTTGTTTTCATCATCATAAAAAGCCCAGCCGTTGGCATTTGCCCAATTAGTAACAAAATCAAGATATTCTTTTTTCCCCGTAGCACGATATGCGTCAAGCGCGCCCGACATATAACACGCCCGCTCCCATGCGCAGTTTCCTGGTTCTGGAGTACTTTTTATCCAGTAATCATTCACCTTTTCTATATTGCCTTTTATTTTCTCCTTAGTCATATTCCTGCTCCTTTGTTATTTTGTAAGCGGATAAAGTGTATTCATTGAATCAAACACAAAAATCCTGCAAGACTCTGCACCAAACACCTGTTTTTCGGGCGTTATCATAATATCTGAAATTTCCGCACCAACAAGGCTTCCCTCTTCATAATCAGCGCAAATCATAACCGCGCCGCGGTCATATACCGACGCCGCCCCAAACGCTTTTCCTGTATTATACGGCGTTATTGGAGTAATTCTAAAATCGTTATTGACTCCGCCGGTATAGATTAAGATTTCCTGTCCCTCCCCAAGAGTACAAAAACCTTCAAATTGAGAAAGCGTACTATCAAATATTGCTGTTTTTTCAAGTATCAGACTTCCATTTATGTATATATCACATTCCTTGTTACCCGGATAAAATGAAAATGCGACTTCTTTTATTTTCTGTCCCTCAAATTCTTTTTTCCCGCCTGCTACAACCGCATTGCCATCCTTTATACTAAGCACTTCATAGTTTTCGCCGTCTGCCGTTACTGTAAATATCATATCTTCTCCGCACGGTTTAATTTTAACCGTAAACGGTATGTTTAAAAGCGGATTATTTCCCAAATCAACTTCCCCGCCGTTACCCTTATAAATCAGGCTGCCTATTTCAAATACCGGCATATATATCTTTTCATCGTTTGCGTCAGTTATTATAAGATATTTGTTATTAAAAATATCTCCCGATTCCTTAATAACAATATTCTTAATATTCTTCTTACCAAGGGTCGATAAATACGATGAAGAAATATTGTCTGAATCATCACAGAATGTAAAAAATCCTTTATCTGATACCATGTATTTTTTGTACTTCCACACCAAAGAAGTCAAAACCACCTGAGGAACCGATATATTTTCTGCACTTTGATGGAAATAATCGTCAATATATGCGTTTTCCATATATATTGTCGTTATCTCCTCAATACTGTCCGCTTCCGCAAATGGGATATTATCGGCAAAACAGCGGTTATCTATATATAGGGACACATAATTTTGTGTGCCGGTTTTAATCAGCATATCAATTTTATACCATTTCTCTGGTAGGAGGCTAAATTTTTCCGCTGCCACAGCGCCGAAAACCTTTAATGTGCCATTCTCTGTCACCTCAATTGCTTTGCCTAATTCCTGAATGTTTGCTCCGGCGTTTTTCTTTCCCATAACCGAAATATACTTTTTATCCTCAAAAGCGGCATAAAAACTTATCTGCTCGCTTATGCCCTGTACATTTCTGTTTATTCCGGTATCTACCCTTAACTTTTCACCGTAAAGGCTTTTGTCAGATTCATCTCTGCCAAAAACGCCCTGCACGTTTCCGTCATCAAAGTTTTCTGTCATTCCCGGCAAAACCCAATCCGAAATTTTATCCTCTACAGGCTCCGGCGCTATTCCTTCTCCCGCCGGCGCAAGTTTTACCGTAAGATTGGCGCTGCCGTTAAGCGCTAATTTAATTGCAATCTTGCAAACCCCTGTATTCGGAGTCTGACCGCCTGCCTGCGGCGAGGTCGGCATAGGTACTGCTTCGGCTACATAATCTGAATACTCCGGAGCATCACAAGAATATGACAGGGTTACGCTTTTACCGTTCTTTGTAAGAGTGTACTCGCAATCTCCGCTTTTAGTAATCTCAGCATCGGTGTGCATAAACCAGTATACCTCGCCCGTGCCTGAAAGTTCATCACGAATGGTAAGAGAGTTTTTATTGTCCCCGACATAAAAACCGCGAACAGCATCTATACCGTATACATTAGACATATCCATAACGGCAATTGCCGCCGCATCGCAGTCCTCGAACCGAGTCACCGGAACGAACCCATCCGCCTGCCCCGGCAGATTTGACGGATTTACCGTAAGCGTATTATGTCCCTCCGATCGCACACGGTAGGTATTATCCTTTCCGATTTCATTTTGAACATTGTAGTCCTCAGAACCAAGATCCAGCGCCCACCTTTCGCCGAGTACATCAAAAACAAACGTACCTGCGTCATAATGATTATGCGCGCCTACGGTTTCACCGCCATGTGCCGAGAAAAACAGCTCATTGTCACTGCTCTTTACGCTTACCGCCTCAATGCCGCGGTAATAGTTCGAGGAATTTTTGCTTTCCCACACATTCGGCGCACTGTAAAAACAGATTGTTTCAACATCTATACCAAGCGAATATTTTTCCGTCATGTAGGTTTTTAAATCAGAAAGCCTGCTGTTTTCGGTCTTTTCTGCCAGATAATACATTGCCGCAGGGGCATAAATCTCGTCTGTGCTGTCGTGGAAATTGTTGCTGCCCTCGTCTGATGACAGAGAATATCCAAAAAATCCAAAATTCTCCATCCCCTTAAAGCCCGAAAAATTATTTTCACCTGCAAAAACATTATCATACGTTGACAAAAACCGCACGAGATACTCCAAAAAGAAATCCCAGTATCCCACACCCTCGTGCCAGGCTCCGTCGGGTCCGGTTTCATAAACGGCATATTCCATACACCTTGCGGCATTTGCTATTATATCCAAAAGAAAATCCGTATCCTGCTCAAGCATTGCCATAGCCGCCGTTGCCACACCGCCGTTACAAACACTGTTCCAGTTCGTATCGGTACATGCCCACCAGTTATCATACCCGCCGAGCGAGTAGTACGCATTATAGGCAGTATCAAAGGCAAAGGCTTTTGCGGCGCCGTATACCTTGTTTTTCATATCACTGTCCGTCCAGTCATAAAACCAGTCATAGAACACCGCCGCTGCAAAGCACATAACTCCGGTATCCAAAAAATGCGCATCCTGGTTCCAGTCGGGATATTCGCAGACCTTCTCCATTATCTCCCAAGCCTTCTGCGCATATTTTTCCTCACCTGTCATATTATACGCATACCCAAAAAGCAGCATTTTAATCTGGACGCTGTTTGCAACATTTAAGAGCCTCAGACCATCCTGTATTTCGTATTCATCAGCAGGCTGTAAAAGTTCCGCATCTGCCTGTTTCATCACCCTATTGTGCCAGCTTAAAAGCCTTGCATCGGTCTTTATTTGATTTTTTATCCCGCTAAAACCAGCCTCATCAATCAGTACCGACGGATGCTTTTGATTGCTGCCGTTTACGAGTGCTTTTAAATCGAATGCAGTTTCCCTGTTAAAGAACATGTAGCAGCCTATTTCTTTAATAATATCCTCTTGTGCGCTTATATCGCTGTCCGATACAATAAAAAGTCCGCATTGGTCTGTACAGACATATTTCCCAAGCACTTCGCACATAGCAGTAAGCGGCAGCATGTATATATCACCAATCATTTTTACTGGATAATCCATAATATACCTGTTATCTCCCCTGTATGCAGCATAGGAATCCTTCATAAAAACAGTATCTCC
>CALXUL010000106.1 GCA_944391635.1 uncultured Clostridia bacterium
TGAAAATGAAAGTTTCATTGCTGCTTGCAATAATGCTTGTGATGAATATGTTTACGGCAATCTTGCCGGCAAGTGCGAAGGATGCGGAGTTCCTTGCAGCAAACTATGAATTTATCGACACGGCATACAGCCCGTCACTGGATATGTATGTGGCAGTTGCTAAAGACTTTACAAAATCTACAAACGGCAGTGTTTTGCCGGTAAAAGTATATACCTCAACCGATAGGGTTACCTGGAAAGAGTCCTATAATAACGGAGAGGGATATATTACTACAAATAAAAATACCCGTCAGGCAATAAGCTGGTGGGAAGATGCAGGAATATTTGCGCTGCATACCGGAGAAAACCTTTGGTTCTCTTCTGATGGTCAGAACTGGACAGCCTCAAAGCGTGATAACAATAATCAGGGTATGCTAAGAGGTAATGGTATGGCAATTGCTAAGGGTGAGTATCTTTTAGTTTCAGGCGGAAGAGCCGCTAAATTCGGAACTAAGGAAAATTATAATGACCTTACTGTTGAACATCATGTTTTTGATACTGCTGATTCATATACCCTTGCAACAGGAATCTCTGATCCGGATGAAAACGGTAATGTAATATTTGCATCAGCACAGAATAATTCAAAGATGTTCTTTTATAGTCCTGATAGTTATGATACTTCAAAGGCAAACGGAGATTTTACAAATGTTACGTCAATAGCTCTTAACTATCAGGCAGCACCGATAGATATGGTGTGGGAGCCGAATTCGCGTTCCTGGCTTTTAATAACAGGTAAGGACAGAATATATAACGTAAATGCCGACACCCATGCACTTACTAACTTTACCGCAGCATCAGCTGCCGAAATAACAGCAATAGAAACAACTGCGGATAAAACTTTTATCGGAACAAGTGATGGTAAGATTTATTATACCGATAGTACCGCGGGAGTAAGTTCGAGTTCTTCCTGGACTGAGGTTCAAACTTCAGGAGATATGAATACTCAGGAAGTAAGGAGTATGTCGAATATAAATGATGACCTGCTTCTTGTTGTAACAAAATACAGTATATATTATATCTCTGATAACTCAGGAGAATTTATGTATTATGATATACATAATTCTGACGTATACTTAAAAACTGGAAATGAGCGTATAGAAGTTCCGGAAGAAGGTACACAAGAGTTTGAGATAGAATATATAAGACGTGATTTTCTTCATATGGAGGTTCCGGGCGGAGTTATCAGCACAGAGCTTGATACTGCGCCTGAGGGTGTAAGTTTTGACGGAACTATGCTTGAGGTAAGCTCAAATTGTCCGGGCGGTGAAGTGGTATTTAATGTTAATACTGTTGACGGAAACAGTGTTTCTAAAAGTATTACATTGGTTGATGAAGCAAGTATCCAGTTTGAAGGACCGCAGGGATTTGTAATATATGAGGATTCTGACAAAACATACGAAATAAAGGCAACGGTTATAGGTACAGACGGCGAGCCGCTTGATCGTGAAATCATCTATTCAGCACAAAGCCTGCCTGAAGGAATAACATTTGACGAACAGACAAGAATGCTGACAATTTCAAAAGACGCCCAAGGTGCTGAGGTTGTTATAAGGGCAGAGTATGCCAAAGACAGCAGTATTTATAATGATGGAGTATTTGAAGTTGCGCCCTCTTATCCCAAACAGGTTAAGATTGTATCGGGTGTAAGCGAAATACTTGTACCTGATAGCGGCAGTGTACAAGAACGGTATGTTGCTGAAGTAAGAAACCAGGCTGATGAAGTACTTTCAAACTATAAGGTTGAATGGTCATTATCAGAAGATTCTGATAAAAGCGTCAGCATTAACAGTGACGGTATACTGAATGTACCGAATACTGCATATAATGGCGTGGTTAAGGTAATTGCAACTGCAAAAAACGGCGAGAATATATTAACAGCAAGTGTAGATGTTACATTAAGTGTGTCGCTTTTGAGACATACGGTTGAGGATATAAAGGAACTCAGCAGTATCGATTTTACCAATCTTAAAGAAAACGTAACTCTTCCGACTGTCGGAAGCTGGGGTTCAACATACACTTGGAGAAGTTCTGATGAAAATGTTATCACGTCATCAGGAGTTATAACCAAGGACAATAAAAATATTGGTGAGGCAACTCTTTATGTTACAGCAACATATGTTGTTGATAAGGAAACCGAGTATAAGTCTACCGGTGAAATTAAAGTTACGGTAGCAGTAAATGATAATGTATTTGCAAATCCGGGTGCAGAAAGCGGAGATTTGACCGGGTTTGAATCAGAGGGAGCCATTGAAGTAGTAGCAGGGGAAGAGTTTGTACATTCCGGAATGTTTGCAGTAGCTTCGCCGGGCGGAGATGAAATCAAAATTCCAGTAAGCGTTCCTAAAGATACTATTGATAAGGATTCATCATATTATATTGAGATGTATGTAAAGGCTCCTGACGCTGAGAGTATTATACTTAAGGCAGATGAGATAGGAACGCTCAATACAGTAGAATCAGAGGATGGGTATATCAAGGTAACAGGATTTTTCCGTAATACGGGTGCTGAGAAAAAGATGGTATTTGTAGTTGCGACTGATAATAAGAGTGCCTTTTATCTTGATGACGTTCAGGCATTTGACGTGACAGTGCAATATAAGGAAATTACAAGCGCAGTATCCGCGGCAGAATATACAGAAACTCAGGCTGATTATGACAAGGCAAAGGCTTTGGTTGACGCGTTTTATGATTGCCCTGAAAAGGATAAACTTCTTAGCAGGCTCGATAAAATAGAAATAGACAGCGGCTCCGGCGGAGGTTCAGGCGGCTCCGGCGGATCTGGAGGATCTGGCAGCGGCTCCGGCGGTGGCGGTATATCAATTGGCGGCGGCGTGCCGATTGTGACAGAACCGGTATCTCAGGAAGAGAGCGAAGCTAAGGTTGAATACGCAAATCTGATGTTTAAGGATATGAGCGGACATTGGGCAAAAGATGAGGTAGAAGCAATGGGTGCAGCCGGGATTGTAACCGGCAGAGCTGATGGTATATTTGACCCTGATGCACAAATTACAAGAGCTGAATTTTCAGTTTTGATT
>CALXUL010000107.1 GCA_944391635.1 uncultured Clostridia bacterium
CGTTTGTTTTACCACAAGGTATTTAGGTATCATACCTCCAACAAAATACATGGTAAATACAATAAACATCATAATGCCATTTTTAAACGGCAAGTTTTTTCTTGACAGCGCAAATGCTGCCGTAATCGTTAAAAATACACTAAGTGCCGTTCCCGTGACCACATATATGAAAGTGTTTCTGTAACCCGTCCATATCATACGATAACCGAACACTCCTTTATAGCTGGCAAGCGTAAAGCCTCTTGGCCATAAAAGGATTTTTGCGCCGCGGTAAAGCTCTACCGCATCACTAAAGGATGCCATCACAACATACCATAACGGATACAGCATAACAACTATCAGAAGCGCCATAAATATATAGTTTGCAGAGTCAAATATTTTTTCTGCTAATGATTTTTTATATACCATATAATTTTACGCCTCCTTACCATAAACTGCTGTCAGTAAGCTTTCTGCTTAGCTGATTTGCAAATACAAGCAGCAGAAAATTAAACACGGAGTTAAACAGTCCTACCGCTGTGGAATAACTATATTCCATATCCTTTATACCGCGACGGTATACATATGTGGAAATAACATCAGCTTTTTCATAAATAGTTTCATTATATAAAAGCATTACCTTTTCAAATCCAACGTCTAACATCTGACCTATTCTTAATATTAATAATATCATAATAGTCGGCAGAATCCCCGGAATAGTAATATGCCATAATTTCTGAAACCGTCCTGCGCCGTCAGTGGTTGCCGCCTCATAAAGCTGTTGGTCAAGCCCAGATAATGCGGCAATATAAATGATACTTCCCCAGCCTACCGTCTGCCATATGTCGGATATTATGTATATAGGATAAAAATTATCCGGATTGGTCATAAACATTACTTTTTCCAAACCAAATAACTCCCGTATATCATTGATAATTCCATCTGCCGAAACAAAATCCAACACCATTGCCGCAATTACCACCATAGAAATAAAATGCGGCATATATGTGATGACCTGCACGCTTTTTTTATACGTTTCACATTTTATCTCATTTAGCAGAAGCGCAAGTATAATCGGGGCTGAAAAAGAAAATATCAGTCCAAGAATATTTATTGAAAGGGTATTCCGTATCAAACGCCAGAAGTAGCTATCAGTAAGAAAATCCTTAAAATGTTCAAATCCTACCCATTCAGAACCTGTTATTCCTTGAGCCAGATTATAGTCCTGAAACGCCATAATATTACCGAACATCGGCAAATAGCAGTAAACCAGGTAAAACAGCAATGTAGGAAAAAGCAAAATGTAAAGTTGTCTGTTCTGCACAACGCGCACTAAAAGCTTTCTGTTTTTTGCCCGCCCTGCATTATAGGCTTTAAGCTCCATTGCGATTCCTCCTATCGTGCCTGATACCTGTCATATGCTGCTTGATATGCTTTCAAAACTTCCTGCATACCCATATTGTTTAATTCATTGCGGATTGCATCTATATTATCAAGACTTTCGCTTCCAATTACAAGTTTATTATATGTTTCCTCAACAAGCGTGTTTATCTGCGCCATATCCTTCGTAACAATTTTCTGTTCATCACTGGTAAGCGATACTTTCGGCATAATCCCGCTAATATCAACATCCGACATCCAGGTTTTTACCGCAGCCTTTCCTGCATCACTCAAAAATTGTTCATAATATCCCCACTCCTGGAACATCGGGAAATTTGATGGGAATGCTGCAATATATCTGTTAAATGCAGCAGTTTTATCAAGCCCATCCGGGTTATTAAGCAAAAGGTCGGTCAGTATCGGCTCTCCGTCTACCATGTTATAGGTTACGCCTTCTTTACCGTAATTCATAATCATCGTTCCTTCTTCGCTGTAGATATAATCCATCCATCTGAGCGTTGCTTCAGGATCTTTGTTTTCTTTTGTTATTGCAAGACATACTGTATCAAAAACATTACTTCCGTAATTTGGCTCAAAGCTCTTCCTCTCGCCCGTAGGTCCTGCCAGATGCTTTATACCCTGAAGGCTAAATTGATCATCCTTGCCCTCCATCATTCCCATAATTTTTGTTGGCTGGAATCCGTACATAAACCCTGCCTGATCACTTGTCATTTTTGCTTCCATCTTGGTTCGGTCCATCAAAATATAATCCTGGTCAATAAGACCCTCACTGTAAAGCCTAATTATGTACTCCATACCCTCTTCAAATTCAGGCTCCATAATTCCATGCTTAACCTTTCCGTCCTCGACATAGAAATCATAATGTATTCCAAACGGCCAAAGCAGGTTACCTATGCCGAAGTTGGTATCGGTAAAGGATGCTGCAATCATCGGAATCTCATCAGCCTCACCATTCCCGTTCGGGTCTTCGTTTTTAAACTTCACAAGTACATCATAAAGTTCATCTGTTGTTTCCGGAGCTTTAATCCCCAGCTTATCCAGCCAGTCCGTCCTTATCTGCGGTCCAAGATAAACCTTCAGTTCATCATCTTTTCTTATGTACGGTAGATAAAGGAACTTACCTTCATCTGTAACACAGTCTTTTTTAATATCGGGTCTTTCATTTAAAAATGACATAAGGTTAGGCATATTTGCCTCCATCTTGTCCGTTAAATCGATAATAAACCCATTATCAACATATTTCTGTGCTCCTCCGGATACCGTAGGCCATGGATATACAATTGCATCAGGCAACTCTCCGCTCGAAATCATAAGGCTGAACTGTTCTTCTGTAGCATCATTTGCAGATGCAGGATGTATCCAATTAATTTTACACCCCGTCTTTTCCTCAAGGAGCTGGAATCCATACACAGCATTATAATCATCTCCGAACTGTGCAATCGCGCTTGAGAACGGCGCAAATATTTCAATTTCTGCCGGAAATTCTCCACCGCTTGTTGATGTAGTTCCTTCCGAAGTTTCACTTTCTGAGCACCCAGCGGCAGAAATTGCAATCGCTGCCAGCAAAGCGCATAAACAAACTTTTAGTTTCATAAAACCACCCTTTCTTATATCAGCAGCCAATAGAAGCTTATGCCTTTAATCAGCTAACTTGATTGTATCATTTTATCCAAAGTTCTTATATGGTTTAAATTCCATATTCGTTGTTGAAAAACCGTTTTATGTGTAATTTCAGCATATTTCCCATTTAAATTTACCTATATTGACGCCATAATAACAAAAGAATTGTTCCTGACCATATCAATTATAAGATGCGGATTAAAATCTTTAGGCAGACTTACTCTTAGTTTTAATGACAGTAAATTATCCTCGGACTTTTTACAGCTTACTTTTTCTATTATTACGTCGCTATCTTTTAGGATATTGGTAATTGTATCAACCGCTTCCTGGGTATTTACTATTCTAAAAAACATTTCTTCTTCTGTACGCATATGCATTATTTTCAAGTCTTTATGTAAAACTATTTGTGCGGCTATAATTATAGCCGCAGATACAATACCTATTATATACATACCTGCCCCAATCGCCATACCTACTCCCATAGTTGCCCATACACCAGCAGCAGTAGTGAGTCCATATATGTTTTTATTTTGAAAATATATTATTCCGGCTCCTAAAAACCCCACTCCCGTCACTATCGACGAAGCTACTCTTGACGGGTCAGCTCCAGCAGTATCAAAAAATCCATACTTCGATACCAACATCATAAGCGAAGAACCCATAGCAACAATCATATGAGTTCGTATTCCTGCACCCTTGCCGCGGTTTTTTCGTTCGTATCCTATCATACCACCGCATATTCCGGCAATTACTATTCTAAGCAAATATTCTGCTTCCGGCATAATTAAATCTATCATCAATACACCTCTTTTTTTATTTATCATATTTTTTCATAATTTGATTATACCATTACATCATAGGATATACCACTGTTCTGTTTCCATTTTTATTGTTAAGTTTCCCCATTTCATTTACATTTAGCCATTTAATTTATGCAACTCAAACAAAATTCCATTCATCCCCAAAAAAATAACAGACCTTCTTTAGGTCTGTTATTTTATCAATTTTTATTTTGTGTTTCCCTAAAATTCATAGGTGTTATACCATAGCTCTTTTTAAAATTTTTTATAAAGGTTGCATCGCTTAAATATCCTACCTCGTCAGCAATCTGTACAACCGACAAATTACTATTTAAAAGCAGCTCCTTTGCTCGCTCAAGACGCAGCAGGTTAATGTAATCAGTAAACTTCCTGCCGAACAATTCCTTAAATATATTACTTGTATACTTATAAGAATAATTAAGTTCTTCCGAAACCTTCATAAGCGAAATATCTTTGTCCGCATAATGTTCATTGATATAATTGCGAATCTTTTCTTCAGTTATCTGGCCACGGTTTCTCACATTATTGCTCTGCCATTTTTCAGTCAAAGCACAAAGCTCGAGCAATTTTTCTGCAAAATTATTATAAGCCCTCTTCATGTCATGATCTCGTACCACAACCCTGCATATATTTAAAAACTCATGCTTTTGAGTATCACCGCCTATGGAAATCTCGTTAACAATACGTATACCTGTCGAAACAATACTATAAATAAGGCTTCGGCTCTCATCCCTTGCGCGTTCGTCATCAGTGAAATTTCGTTCATAAATTTCATCAAGGATACTTTTTAGCACCGTTGTATTTCCAGCTTTTGCAGCAGAAATAAGTGCTGTCTCCTTCTCAGGCGGATAATACATTTCCTTTTTCACGCCGGAATCAATGTCCTGATACCTTATTATACCGTAAATTCCTTTTCTTTTCGCATATGTCTGAGCTGCTGCTGCCTCCTCGTATGTTTTAGAAAATTGTCTTATACCTGACACCATACACCCATATGCAACAACTATCTGCAAACCCATCTCACTTTCGGCAATCGAATATAGTTTTTTTATGAATTTTTCTATATCTTCTTCCTTGCCGTTTAGCATGTAAACAATTGCATCACGCTCAACAGGGATGTTTTCAGCAACAATATGTTTAGCTGCAATACGAACAATTTCCATTATCTGATACTCGTCAACAGTACCTTCTGATGTTTGGAATAATCCAGAATCAACAAAGTCTATTACAAGCGCACAATACTTGTCATATGGCAGGTTAATATTAAAATTACGCTTGTTTTCCTCTATCTCATTTTCTGCAATAAGCTGTGAATCCCATATAAGTCTTGACAAAAACCTTTTCTTCACTGCCTCAAGCTGCATGTACACAACACGGTTTAGCTGTTCATTTTCATCAAGCACATTTCCCATAAACATGTCAAGTTTATCAAGACTATCCACATTGGCGCTCTCAAACTTCTCTCTAATACGGTTGGTCATATTCTGTATAGGAAGTAGTTTGCGTTTGGTATTTCTGAATATTACATATATCGACAGCAAAAATACAAAAATAAACACAACAACAAACACTCTTCGCACCACATATGCGTCTTTTAGAACTTGTTTTTTAGGCATCAAATATGTATAAAAAAGTCCAAGCACTTTGGATTTTCCAACAACACTGATGTATTTTTCACCTTCTGTTTTTATCTCAGAATACTCTTCCTCCTGCCGCAACAAGCTTTCAAAATCCACATCAGGCATTGACTCGGTTGCTGCTACAACTCTTCCGTCTAAATCAAGCACTGCAAAACTTCCCATTGTTTCTTCAAAAGCTGTATTAAAATACTTAAGCAGAGTATCAGAACGTATCATGCCTATCAGTATCGCCTGTTCATCGCCCGCGCCGAATAGGGGCTGTATATATGTAAGAACACTGATGTTGTTATCAGTATTTCTTGTGATTTCCATAGCTGGTATAAAACGTATTTTTGAGGACTTAAGTATGCTGTTATACCATTGGTCAAATGACACATTAGACTGATAAAAATACTCCGAGAAAAATTCTTCCGGCGTATATATGGTATAAAAGTCAACTATACAATTATTTTTTGTAAAAAACACACCTATATTATCAAATAAACTGATAAACATATTGCTTGTGCCAAGCTCTCTGCAAACACGTTTTGCATAAAAACTCTTTTCACCGCGGTTCGTATACTGGGTTGTAGCAAAATCCATTACAGCGCTGCTTACTGATATTTGATATGCAAGTGAATTGATTCCTCTAAGCTCCGCGTCTACCGCTTCACTTGTTCTATTAAGTACATTTACTGTCAACGCTTCTATCTGGCTGTTAGTTTGAGAAAACAAATACCCCGTTACAAACGTACCCATTATCCCCAATACAATAACTACAATTAAAACATATGATAAAAAAATACGTTCTATAACTTTATTTTTCATATGCCTTCCTCCGCGCAAACCGGCAAAGATACCCTAACCCGGTGATATATCATCTTACTGCATGTCATCAAATTATTTACATAATAACAGTCGTTTTTTATGCAAATTGAACATACAAACATTTTAAGTATAACACACAAATCCGCATTAGACAATACTTTTATATTTCTTTTTTTATTCTAAATTATTAAATTATTATAATAATAACAAATAATTACTATTGCTATTCTTTTAAGATATAATGTATGATAATAATATACTAAATCAGGGAGGTATTTCAATGAAAAAAGTTTTAAAAAAGGCAGCATCGCTTATAGTTTCGCTATGTCTGGGTGCAGCTGTGATACCTTATGCAGCCGCGGACTTAAACGAGCTTCCGCCAATCGGAAGCGAAGTTATTCTACCTTCACCGGTTACAGACGAAGAAATTTTGTTAAATGACGATTTCTCTTCAGAGCAAACTTCTGGCTATACCTGGTCATCCACCGCAGGATACTATCTCGCAGATGACGGAACAAACTTTTTTGCTATTGCTGAACCGGCACAGAAGCTGACACTTGATTTTCCCGGCACAATCAATGTAGCTAATTATACCGTACAGTTTAACGCTTATATTGATTATGTCGATGGCGACTGCACAAGACTTATTACGCTTGGCACCGATTCATCTGACGCATTTGAATCAAGCCTTATTGTTACAGCTGACGGACTTGAATTTGTCAATAACTCAGCAGGTGTTGATGAAAAAGTTACCGGAGCATTTTCTGACGGCTGGCATTATTTTAAAATCACCTTAAACGACGGCAA
>CALXUL010000108.1 GCA_944391635.1 uncultured Clostridia bacterium
AAAAAGCCGCAAGATGGGGGCGGACAATGAATTACAATGGTAAAAAGGTACCGGAGGTCGTAATAAAGCGTCTGCCGAGATATTACAGATATCTTGGCGAACTTTTAAAACAGGATATAAACCGTATTTCATCTAATGCGCTTAGCGAAAAAATGAAGGTAACTGCATCGCAGATACGTCAGGATTTTAACTACTTTGGAGGATTCGGACAGCAAGGCTATGGGTATAATGTTGAATATTTGTATAATGAGATAGGTACGATACTCGGACTCGACGCAGGATTTACAACCATAATAGTAGGAGCCGGATGCCTTGGTCATGCAATAGCGAATCATAATACTTTTGAGCGGCGCGGCTTTCATTTAAAGGGTATATTTGACAGTGACAGCGAAAAAATAGGCAATAAGATAAACGGGCATACCGTAATGGACGTTAAGGATATGGAGGAATTTGTCCGCAAAAACGGCATAGATATAGCGATTTTGACAATTCCGCGCGCGGCGGTTGAAAAAACTGCTCAGCGTCTTTGCAATTGCGGGATAAAGGGGCTGTGGAATTTTTCATATGCTGAGCTTAAGAATGTGAAAAATATTGCGGTGGAAAACGTCCATCTGTCCGATAGTCTTATGACCCTTTCATATAAAATAAAACAGGGGAATGATGAATAATGCGTACAATTGCTTTTGTAGGACCGAGCGGTACGGGGAAAAGCCATCGTGCGGCGCAGGTAGCAAAGCAAAACGGGGCGGATGCTATAATTGACGACGGATTATTAATATCCGGAAACCGCGTGGTTGCCGGGACTTCGGCTAAAAAAGCGCCGACAAAGCTTGCGTCGGTAAGGCAAGCACTTTTTGTTGACCAGCTCGCGGCAAAAGAGGTATCGCTTGCTATAAAAAAGCTTAATCCAAAGTGTGTGATGATACTTGGTACATCAGACGGGATGGTAAATAAGATTGCTTCTGCGCTTGGGCTGCCTGATATAGATAAAATAGTACGAATAGAAAGCGTTGCAAGCAAGGAGCAGATGGAACAGGCTCTCAATATGCGGAAAAATGAGGGAAAACATGTTATTCCTGCTCCGGCGTTTGAGATAAAAAAAGATTTTTCAGGGTATTTTTTGCATCCTATGCGGTTTTTTAGAAAGAGTCTTGCTGCGGGAGATGACTTTGAGGAGGACAAAACAATTGTACGTCCGACTTTCAGCTACCTTGGCGAATACACAATTTCCGATAATGTGGTTATCAGCTCAGTAAAGCATGAGGCTATGCGCGAAAAGGCGGTATACCGTGTTAACAGCGTCAATATACGTTCAACTGCACATGGCGCACATATTGATGTTACTCTTACTCTTAAATATGGCGTAAATATTCCCGACGCCTGCCACAGAATACAGCATAGAATACGTGACGGTGTAGAGCGGTATACATCAATTAATGTCCGCCGGGTGCATATATATGTACGCGGGCTTTATTATCCTCAAGACAAGTAGCAGTTATGAGGATTGGGCAGAATATGCAAACGAGTGAATATACTTTGCATAAAACTGCATATATTTGTATAAAAATAATTTATTTTATAAAAATGTGTTGAATTATTATAAAGAGAGATGTATAATAATAACATATCCTCTTTGATGAAGAAGGTAATTAAGATGACATTAGAAGAAATAATGAAGCTGGACAGGGAAAATTATATGAATACTTTCGGACAGCGCCGTAAGGTAATGTTTGAAAGCGGCAAAGGTGTAGAACTTTATGCCGAGGATGGAAGAGTTTTTAAGGATTTTCTCGGCGGAATAGCGGTAAATGCGCTGGGGCATTGCCATCCGATACTTACAAAGGCACTGCATGACCAGGCTGACAAGCTGCTTCACACATCAAATCTTTATTACATAGAAAATCAGGCTCGGCTTGCGGCAGAGCTGGTAAAAAGAACGTGTGCAGATAAAGTGTTTTTTTGCTCGACAGGCGCAGAAGCGAATGAGGGAGCAATAAAGCTTGCGAAAATCTACTATTATAAAAAGGGAATGGATAAGTATGAAGTGATTTCGCTTGACCACTCTTTTCATGGACGCACGCTTGCAACGGTTGCGGCAACCGGTCAGGAAAAATACCAGAAACCGTACCGCCCGCTTATTCCTGGATTTAAGCAGGTTACGGCAAATGATTTTGAAGCATTAAAGTTAGCGGTATCTGATAAGACCGCAGCTATTCTTCTTGAGCCGATACAGGGTGAAAGCGGCGTATATCCGATGGATATTGAATATTTGAAAAAAGTGCGCAAACTTTGTGATGAGCGTGATATTGCACTGATTTTTGACGAGGTGCAAACGGGAATGGGCAGAACAGGAGAACTGTTTGCGTATATGAATACAGGAGTGGAGCCGGATATTTTCACCTCCGCAAAGGCGCTCGGGGGCGGAATCCCGATTGGCGCAGTATGTGCGGGGAAAAAATATGCAGGCGCATTTGAGCCGGGAGATCATGGCACAACATTCGGCGGAAATCCGTTTGCATGTGCTGCCGGGCTTGCGGTATTTAAGGCGTTTGACGAAGAAAACATTCTTGAAAATGTCAGAGAAGTCGGAGGCTTCCTGATGGGCGAACTTGAAAAATTAAAGGACGGCTCTGACGGAAAAATAAAGCAAATACGCGGAAAAGGCTTGCTTATAGGAATTGAACTTTTGCAGGAAATTGCAGCAGAGGTTTTTGAAAAGCTGTTTGACAGCGGATATTTAACCAGCCTTTGCGGCGGGAAAACTATACGTATTGCTCCGCCGCTGATTATTACAAAGGAAGATGCCGCAGGATTTGTTTCGGCGCTTGGAAAGGCGATTAAATAAGATTTCTTTGGTTGAAAGGACGGAATTTAAATGAAAGATTTTATCAGCCTGCATGACTGTACAAAAGAAGAAATATCTGACCTTATAAAACTGGCTATAAAGCTGAAAGATGAGAATAAAAAGGGGATAACTCATCATTTGCTAAAGGGCAAGACCCTGGGGATGATATTTAGTAAATCCTCAACAAGGACGAGAGTTTCTTTTGAAGTAGGGATGGTACAGCTCGGCGGCTATCCGCTGTTTTTGTCGTCATCTGATATACAGCTTGGCAGGGGCGAAACTATTTATGATACCGCAAAAGTGCTCGAGAGATATATTGATGCGATAATGATACGTACATATTCACACGAGGATGTATTGGAACTTGCCCGCCATGCGGATATTCCGGTTATAAACGCGCTTACAGATTTGCTGCATCCGTGTCAGGTACTTGCGGATTTGCAGACGATTTATGAGCATAAAGGCAGGCTTGAGGGTTTGAAGCTGGCATATATAGGAGATGGAAATAATATGGCTCATTCTCTTATGTACGGCTGTGCAAAAGCAGGGCTTGATTGTGCGATTGCAACACCAAAGGATTATGCACCGAATGAGGAAGTATGCAGGATGGCTGCGGAAGATTTTAAAGCGGCAGGAACTACGCGTACTCTTACAAATGATCCTGAGGAGGCTGTTTCGGGAGCCGATGTTATTTATACAGATACCTGGGTAAGTATGGGTATGGAGAAGGAAAAAGCAGAGCGTGTAAAAGTATTCCAGCCCTATCAGGTAAGTGAAGAGCTTGCGGCAAAAGCGAAAGAGGATTATATCTTTATGCACTGTTTGCCGGCATATCGCGGCTTTGAGGTTGAGCCTGAGATAATTGATGGAGCACATTCGGTAATATTTGATGAGGCAGAAAACCGCCTGCACGCGCAGAAGGCGGTACTTGCAACACTTTTGGCATAATGCAGGAATATTTACAGTCCTTTTTTCAGGTACGTTCTGCAAAATACAGCGATATACCGGCAATCCTTTCAATAACGCGTGAAGCTTTTTTGAAATATGCAGAATTGTCGGAAGCGGCTGACCCGGAAGCACTGCATGAAACTAAGGAAGACGTAAAAAATGATATAGATAATAAGATAGTATTGATAGCAGTTCGTGATAATATTCCGGTCGGCAGCGTGCGCGTAGCGCTTGATAAGGAAACCAACACGGCATATTTGAGCAGGTTTGCGGTAAAGCTGACTTCTCAGAACAATGGTATCGGAAAATCTATAATGAATCTTGTTGATGAGATAATGTTAAAGTACGGGATAAAGAGTATTGGGCTTCATACCGATTCAAAGCTCACGCCGCTTATTCGGTTTTATTACGGCAGGG
>CALXUL010000109.1 GCA_944391635.1 uncultured Clostridia bacterium
ACAAACCCCGCAATTATAAGTACCAGCGGCAGTTCCATTCCCACAGCAAGGACACTGACCGCGCCGCCAAGATACAGCGAGCCGGTATCGCCCATAAATACCTTTGCAGGATACTTATTATACAAAAGAAACGCCGCACTGCCGCCGCATACTGCAAGCGAAAACCAGCTGCCCTCCGGATGTGCAAGAGCCGCACCAGCTGCCGCAAAAAACAGTGTTATTACCACTGTCACAGAAGACGCCAGTCCGTCAAGCCCGTCTGTAAGATTTACCGCATTTACCGTTCCGGTAACCACAATCAGTATAAACGGTATATACAGCCACCACGGCATATTAAGCGTAATTTCTGTAAACGGGATTATTATCCTTGTATCAAGGTTTCCCGTCTGTTTTAATACCACAATATATACACACGCAAGAAAAGCCTGCATCAAGAACTTTTGCAGAGCCGTAAGCCCAAGATTCCTTTTTTTTACAACCTTTATATAATCATCTATAAATCCGATTGCACCGAACCCGAGCGCAACCGCGGTCATCATAAGTATTCTGATATTAAACTGTGCCGCAAGTGCAGCTATCATCGCAACCGTTGTACCTATTATAAAACTTATCCCACCCATTGTAGGCGTGCCTGATTTTTTTTCATGCCATACAGGTCCATCTTCAAGTATTTGCTGTCCGAATTTCAACTTTCTAAGATATGGAATCAGTACCGGCGCAATAATCGCTGTAACTGCAAAGCTTACTAAAAATGCTATAAGCATCTTCCAATTGTAATTTTCAAAAAACATTTTCTTCCTCCACAAAAACAGTTTAATATTATTTTCTGTTTTTTAGCGTATCACAAATCACTTCAAATTTCATTGCCCTTGATGCCTTTACCAAAACAGTATCCCCGTCTTTTACGATTGAATTTACAGCCTCGGCAGCTTTTTGTGTGTTGGGGAAGTACTCAATTTCTGAAATCCCGGCTTTCTTTGCTCCATCTGCAATATACTTTGCATTTTCACCCGCGCACAAAAGTACATCTACCGTGCCCTCGCACATCTGCCCCATGTCAAAATGCGCTTTTTCTGCATACTCTCCAAGTTCATATACATCTCCTAAAACTGCCACCCGTCTGCCGGATGTTTTCCCCAGTACTGCAAGAGATGCTCTTACCGAATCGGGCGATGCATTATAACAGTCATTTATCAAAGTAATTCCTGCTGTTTCTTCAACCGTCATCCGCATTGATGTCGGTTCGTAATTTTCTATCGCTTCAGCAATTCTGCCGGGAGCTATTCCGTAATGAAGTCCGACAGCAGCCGCAGCAAGAGCATTATATATATTATGCATTCCAGGAGTTTTTACCTTTACACCAAAGCACGCATTTTCTGCAACCACCGTAAAACTGCTGCCTTCCATTCCATTATCGTGTATATTCTCTGCCCTTATGTCGGCAGTATCACTCATTCCGTATACAATAATTTTATAAGGCTTATCTTTTTCCACCGTCCTTAGCATATCACAGTCTCCGTTTATGATAAGAAGGTTCTCGTCGGAAAAATGGTCACAAATTTCCATTTTAGCCGCAAGAATAGCCTCCCTTGAGCCGAGATTTTCAATATGCGACATACCAACATTCGTTATCACGGCTACGTCTGGTCTTGCAATGTCAGAAAGATAGCTTATTTCACCGCGCGCCGACATACCCATCTCAAGCACTGCGCTTTTATGATAATCTTCTATTCCGAATACTGTAAGCGGAAGCCCCAGCTCATTATTATAATTACCTTTAGTTTTAAGGCAGCAACCCATACATGACATAACTGCCGCTATCATATCCTTAGTGGTTGTTTTTCCAACGCTTCCAGTGACGCCAACTGTCGGAATATTATACTTCAATTTATACGCTTTTGCTATCCTGCCAAGCGCTTCTACTGTATTATCAACCTTTATCAGCGCATTTTTCCCAAACTTGTTATCTTGTTCGGTAAGCGCCGCTAAAGCCCCGTTTTCAAAAGCTTTATCAATATAATTATGACCGTCGGTATTTTCACCCTTAACTGCCACAAAAAGTGAGCCGCTGCCCGCTGTTCTTGAATCTATTGTAACGTTTGAAATATCGCCTTCTCCGTATTCTAAATACTCGCCGCCGCAGGCAGCTCTTACCTGCTCTATCGTAAATTTCTGCATCCTGCTTTTTCCTTTCGTCAGTTATGCTTTAATATATTTTTCAATTATTTCTCTTTCGTCAAAAAACCGTTTTTCCCTGCCTATTATCTGATAGCGTTCCTGCCCTTTTCCTGCAAGTAAAACAATATCCCCCGGTCTTGCCATATTAATCGCCGCCTCTATTGCCTTTTTGCGGTTTTCTATAACAATATAATTATCAGATACAACACCAGTTAATATATCTATAATTATTTCAACAGGCGGCTCACAGCGCGGATTATCCGATGTTATCACCGCTATATCCGACATTTCAGTTGCGATTTTACCCATAATCGGCCGCTTTGTCCGGTCACGGTCACCGCCGCATCCAAAAACGCAGATAACTCTTCCGTTTTTTATCTTATCAATAGATTCTAAAACCTTGAGCAGTCCATCGGGTGTATGCGCATAGTCGATTATTATATCAAAGCCGCCCCGGCAGCTTATTCGTTCCATTCTTCCGCATATACCGCGCATATTCTTAAGACCTGACGTAATCGCAATATCCGATATTCCGGCAGCATAGCACATGGCAGCACTTGCAAGCGCATTATATACGCTGAATGTACCGGGGATATGTATCTGCTGCACATAGCGGCTCTGACCGATTATAAGTTCAAATATCGACCCCTCTGTTTCATACCGGATATTTTCTGCTCGAACTATCCCTTCCCTTTCACCGTATGAAATAAGATGAGGATATTTTTCAAGTATTCTTTTTCCATAACTGTCATCTATATTAACTGCGCCTGTCTTACACACCTCAAATAGTTTTTGCTTTGCCAGAAAATAGTCTTCCATAGTTTTATGATAGTCAAGATGGTCTTGTGTAAGATTGGTAAATGCACCCGCCTCAAAGCTCAGCCCATCAATCCTATTTTGACTCAGTGCATGGCTTGACACCTCCATCACCGCGCAGTCAGCGCCAAGTTTTTGCATTACTGACAGTATATGATATAGCCCCGGCATATCCGGCGTTGTAGGAGTTGACAGATTTATTTGAATTTCCTCATCGCCGAGCCAAACCCCATTTGTTCCGATTATTCCGCACTTAAGGCCAGCAGCTTTCAGTATTTCTGCACTAAAGTAGCTGACAGAAGTTTTTCCATTCGTACCGGTAACTGCAAAAAGCTTTAAATCCGGCACGCCGTAATATCGTTTTGTAAGATAACATAACGCTTCCTTGGTATCATTGGTTTCCACCACCGGCACAGATGCCATAAGCGGCTTTGATGAAACAATAATTTTTGCACCAAGCTCATATGCTTTCTGTGCGTATTTGTGTCCATCCTCACTGCTTCCCTCTATGCACACAAAAATATTTCCGTATTCTACATCCTTAGTATTGCAGCTTATTCCTGTAATTTCAATATCCGGAATTTCGTCGTTATAGTACCTGCCGAGCAAATCTTTGGATTTTATGAAAATCTACCTCTTTCTTTATTTGTTCAGAGATTATTTTCATATGTTTTTAACGTACGGCAAACATTGCCGCTTTTGTCCTCAAAGCGTATTACTTTTTCGGTATCAGTCGGTAGACGTATGGATAAACTCAACGCTTACCACAGTTGCTGCAGCAACCTTTTCACCCGGTTCTATACTCTGCTTGACAGCATATGCACCGGAGGTATTAGCAAGCCCTGCTCCTGAAATTTCAAAGTTTAATCCAGCAAGTTCAAGACGTTTTTTAGCGGCGTCTATCGACAGTCCTTTTACATCCGGAACTGTAACTAAACTCTCGCCCTCCTGTTCCTCAGTATATGCTATAACGGTCGACCCCTGAGCCACCGCCGTTCCGGGCTTTGGCAGCTGGTCAAGTATTTGTTCTCCGCTGCCCTTAACCGTTATTGACAAGCCATAGTTTTTAGTTTCTTCTTTTGCCTGTTCTATGCTGAGTCCACGAAGTTCCGGTACCGTAACTGTAACCTCCGCCGCCTCCTCTTGTGTATATTGTCTTTCTACTCCCATATACTCAAGTGTATCTTCTATTACTTTTCCTGCAATAGGCGCCGCAATAGTACCGCCGTATCTGTTTGCAACCTGCGGCTCATCAAGCATAATAAGACATATTATCTGCGGGTCATCTGCCGGAGCAAATCCAATAAAAGACGCAATACGTTTATTATTATTACGGCCTTTTTCTGATGTACCGGTTTTTCCGCCTATACGGTAACCCTTGATATATGCATTTTTTCCGCCGCCGTTCGGACTTGATACAACCGTTTCGAGTATCTCCCGCATCATCTTTGATGTTTCTTCCGAAATAACCTTATTTACAACCTCAGGCTGGAAGCTCTTTACTACGCCGTTTTCGTTTCTTATTTCCCTAACAATCTGGGGTTTCATAAGGTTTCCGCCGTTAATTACAGCAGAAACTGCCGTTATTAGCTGTATCGGGGTTATTGAAAAACCCTGACCGAACGCACTTGTTGCAAGGTCAGTTTCGGAAAGTTTATTGCGATAATAAATGCTATTTGACTCACCTATAAGATCAATACCTGTCTTTCTTGTCAAACCAAATGCCTCGAAATATTCAGCAAACTTTTCTGCTCCTACACGCAGTCCGGTTTCTATAAACACCGGGTTACAAGAGTTTTGAACGCCCTGTAAAAAAGTTTCTGCACCATGACCCGAAACCAAATGGCATTTTATCTTACGGTCAGCCACCTGTTTAAATCCGGGACAATAAAATTGAGTATCTAAAGATACAACATTCTCTTCAAGAGCCATTGCCGCTGTCAGAATTTTAAATGTGGACCCCGGCTCATA
>CALXUL010000110.1 GCA_944391635.1 uncultured Clostridia bacterium
AAGGCTTCGAGATCTGAAACAGCAAAACGCCATGGACACCTCCGCCCGTGACGAGCAGATCCGGCGCATCAATGAGCTGCAGGATTTCATCCGCCAGCAGCCAACGCACCTGACAGGTTTTGATGAGACACTGGTAAAACGCTGGATCAAGCAGATAACCGTCTGGGATGACCGCATCACCGTAGAATTGAAATCAGGTGTCAACATCGATATTGATGTATAACCACATAGACGCACAAAGGCTCCTCACCACTGGATATTCTCCAGTGATGGGGAGCATTGTTTTTCGTGTCTTAATTTAATCTTCTTCTGAGTAGTCACAGTTTGAACATTCCCAAACGTCTCCGTCCCAATGTAAGCATCCATCGCATTCAGGGCATGGACGAACTTCTTCATCATCTTCTAATTCACCAGAACAATATGGACAATGAGAATATTCTGATTCATCGTACACTTTGTCGCAAAATGGACACATCTGCATTCTTTTCACTTCCCTTATGCAAGATTTATATCATAAGAAACAAAACGATTTCTCAAGCAATTCCAATTTTTCACTTTGTTATCTATTCCACTGCCAAGTCTACCCTTTAGTATCGAGTGGTTTAAACTGCGGTCGGCTCTGTTATCTATATCACTGCCACAGCCTAAATCCTACCGCTATTTTCCGAGCGTCCACTCATGTTTCGATAAAACCGAAAAGTAGATATGTTTCCATATAAGAAAATCAAACTTTTTCAGAGTCAGGCTTATAATCCTAACTTCCGAAAAAGCCCGGAAATACGCCCTTTACGGCGCTTACTTATCTTTTCTTGACATCAATACCACCGTCTCCACATGTGCTGTTTGCGCGAAGAGGTCAAAACCCGTTACAGAGTTTACTTTATATCCATTTGCTGATAAAAAAGCCAAATCACGGGCAAGCGTTGACGGATTGCAGGAAATATATACAATTCTGTCTGGGGCGGCATTAACTATCACAGTTAAGGTTTTTTTGTCGCTGCCCTTGCGTGGTGGGTCAAGGATGACAGTATCAGGTTTTATGCCGCTGTCTATTAACTTTGGGGTTATATCTTCTGCTGCCCCGCAGTAAAATTCAGCGTTATCAACATTATTAAGTTCTGCATTATGCTTGGCGTTCCTTATCGCATCCGGTACAATCTCTATGCCTATTACTTTTTTTGCAAGTTTTGCAGCGCAAAGAGATATGCTTCCGATCCCGCAGTAAATATCAAATACGGTTTTTGTATTATCAAGCTCGGCAAGTTCAAGAGCTTTGCTGTATAAAAGTTCAGTTTGGTCATGATTGACCTGGAAAAAGCTATTTGGTGAAATTTCATATTTGAGTGACAAGATGGTATCGTAAAGTGTGCTTTTGCCGAAAAGAAGAATATTTTTATCCCCAAGCACAAGATTATTATGGTTCTTATTTATGTTTAAAATAACAGAAGCAATCCGCGGCGACAGATGTCTTAACCCGAAGACCAATCGTTCACGATGCCGGATAGAGTCAGCATTTACTGAAATAACTACCATAATTTCTCCGGTGCAGGAGGAAGTTCTTGTAAAAACTCTTCTTATTATTCCGCGTTTTGTTTCTTCATTGTAAGGCGGTATATTTTCTTTTTTGCAAAAATCTTTTACAAAATTAAGTATTTTCGAGTTTAAACTATCGCCCAGCAGGCAATCCTGTAAACATATGACATCATGGCTGCCTTTTCTGTAAAAGCCCCAATCGCCGTTTTTGGAAAAAGGAAATATCATTTTGTTTCGGTATCTTAGCGGAGATTTTGCCGCGACAAAATCTACATTGCAATCAATTCCGCCAACATGAAGAAGAGTATCACGGATATATGAACGCTTAAATTCTGCTTGGGCATCATAGTTTATATGCATGAGCTGACAGCCGCCGCATTCATTAAAGACCGGGCAGGGCGGAGTACAGCGGTATGGTGAGGGTGATATTATTTTGAGTATTTTGGCAAAACCATAATTCTTGTTTCTTTTTGTTATTACAACTTCTACGCGATCCTTGCAAACGGCATTATCGACAAACACAGTATATCCGTCAATATCGGCAATTCCTTCGCCGAATGCGCCCTGACGTTTAATGTCAAGTATATATTTGTCGTTATGAGGTGGCATATAATCAGCTCTTTTCCGTGGCGTATTTTGCTTCTAATATTATACACTAAAGTTTTTGCCACGGCAAGATGTTCATAAAATATTAATATATAATTCATAGAAATGCCATTGACAGCGACAAAAGAGCGTGGTATAATGTGTTTGAAAGTCAAAGAAAGTCAAAGTCAAAAAGGAGGCGGCGGTATGGCGCTTAGCGACAGAATTGAGGCTTTTATATATGAATTGGTTAAAAATGATGACGGATGGGTTGAGCTTGGCAGAAATGAGCTTGCCGGGATTTTTAACTGTGTGCCGTCGCAGATAAATTATGTTATGAGGACACGGTTTACTCCTGATAAAGGATATATTGTAGAGTCAAAACGCGGCGGCGGCGGATACATAAAAATCCGACGTATAGGCGCAAAATGTGCTGATATGATTGTAAGCATCCCGCAAGAATTAAGCAAAGCACAAGCTTCAGTGTTTTTGAGGGATGCCGTAAGTTTCGGTGTTGTTGATGAAAAGACTGCATCGGTTATTGAAACAGGCGTGTGTCTGGACGGGCTGGAAGATTCGGCTCTAAGGGCGCGGATGCTGAAAAATATGGTTGAGGCAGCTGTAAAAGGCGAAGGGTGCGAAAGGAGATAGTTGATAATGTTTGATTTGTTTTCGGATTTTTTTGATGGGTTTGATGTTTATCCCGTATACCGTACTGAGGCGAGATGCCCAAAGTGCGGGACTACGTACAGCCAGTTTAGGCAAACGGGGAAATTGGGGTGTGCAGAGTGCTATAAAACATTTGCATCGCCGCTTGATGCGACACTAAGACAAATACATGGCAACAGCGAACATAAAGGTAAAATACCAGTAAAAGCTGGAGCAGGATTGTCTAAAGCGCGAAAAGCAGAGGAACTTAAACAAAGAATTGCCAAAGCGGTTGCTGCGGAAGATTATGAAACTGCCGCGGCTCTGCATAAGGAACTTAAAAATTTGGACGTGTGAGGGGGTGTGTGATATGATTTGGTACAAAAATCAAAGTACTGATGATGATATAATGGTAAGTACAAGAGTAAGGCTTGCGAGAAATCTTGCGGAGTATCCGTTTCCGCGAGTTATCTCAAAGACTGATGCAGAAAAGGTAAAACAAGAGGTGTTTGGCGCGCTTGAGCAGGAAAAAGAGCTGTTTGTAAACGGAATGCATAAGACCGAGATGGCAGATATTGATAAAACTGGACGCCAGGTTATGGTTGAGAAACATTTGATTAGTTCCGAGCTTGCGGCTAAAAATGATGCAGCGGTTGTGATTGATGCCGGTGAAGAGGCAAGCATTATGCTTATGGAGGAGGATCATATCCGCATACAGGTGATAAAAGGCGGATATGATGTAAAAAGCGCATATGAACAGGCGGATAAAATTGATAATGCAATAGAACGGCATTGTGCATACGCGTTTTCAGAGCAGTTTGGTTATCTTACCGCTTGCCCAACCAATACGGGTACGGGCATGAGGGTTTCGGTAATGATGCATTTGCCGGCGCTTACTATGACGGGGAATATCAATAAGATAATTGATTCAGCATCAAGGTTGGGGCTTGCGGTGCGCGGACTTTACGGCGAGGGCTCAAAGGCGTATGGCTCGCTTTATCAGCTGTCTAACCAGATAACTCTTGGGCTTTCAGAGATGGAAATTATAGAAAAACTTGAGAATATTGCAGGACAGATAAAAAAGCATGAGGTTGAAGCACGAAATGCACTGAAGGATAATAAACAGGTCGCCGATAAGCTGTGGAGGAGTTTAGGTACGCTCCACTATGCGCGCAGTATTTCTTCGGCTGAGGCAAAGTCGCTTTTGTCGGATTATATACTCGGACGGAGTCTTGGAATAATTGATGAAACAATAAAACAGAATCCTATTGAGCTGATGGTGCTGACCGAACCGGCAAATGTTAGTGAAATTTCAGGCAAGGCAGATATGGCTGCTGATGAAAGAGATACTCGCCGGGCACAGATGCTTAGAGATTCAATATAAGAATGGAGGAATAATTATGACATTTTCTAATTTTACGGAAAAGGCAAGAGAAGCTATTCAGAATTCTCATGATATAGCCTGTGAAATGGGTCATGGATATATAGGCAGTGAGCACCTGCTTTTGGGGCTACTGTCGGTAGAGGACGGCGTCGGCAGCGGGACTCTTTCCGCACAGGGCGTTGACTATGAATCGGCAAGGAAAAAGGTTGAAGAGATGATAGGCGTATCTGAACCGCTGAGTTCGCAGGCAGAGCTGGCGCTTACACCTCGCTCAAAGCGTGTGCTTGAACTTGCGGCTATGGAGGCGAGAAAGCTTGGTTTGGGATATATTGGAACTGAGCATATTCTTGCTGCAATAGTGCGCGATGGCGATGGGGTTGCAGCGCAGGTTTTGATGGCTTTGGGTGTTCATATGAGCAATCTTTATCAGGATATAATGTCGGATATGACCGGCGGTGCGGCTGTTGCGGGAACTGCACAGAAAAAGCCGCAGAGAGGTTCTACTAAAACGCCTACCCTTGACCAGTTTGGCAATGATTTAACGGCGGCTGCAAAAGAAGGGAAATTTGATCCGGTTATTGGGCGTGATACCGAAATTTCGCGTGTACTCCAGATTCTTTCAAGACGTACAAAAAATAACCCATGTCTTATTGGTGAGCCGGGCGTTGGAAAAACCGCCGTGGTAGAAGGGCTTGCCCAGAAGATTGCCAACGGCGATGTGCCGGAAATATTGAAAGATAAACGTTTGGTTTCGGTGGATTTATCGTCTATGGTAGCCGGAGCTAAGTACCGTGGTGAGTTTGAAGAGCGGCTGAAAAAAGCTGTGGAAGAGGTTTGTGCTGCAGGAAATGTAATCTTGTTCATAGATGAGATACACACAATTGTCGGCGCAGGTTCGGCAGAGGGTGCAATTGATGCGTCAAATATTTTAAAACCGTCACTGGCAAGAGGCGAAATACAGCTAATAGGCGCAACTACTGTAAATGAGTATCGTAAGTATATCGAAAAGGATGCGGCGCTTGAGAGAAGATTCCAGCCGGTTATGGTAGGAGAGCCTACAGTTGATGAGACTATACAGATATTAAAGGGACTTCGTGACCGTTATGAGGCGCATCATGGAGTTAAAATAAATGATGAGGCGATAACTGCGGCGGCTAAATTATCGCAGCGGTATATAACCGACAGATATTTGCCGGATAAGGCAATTGACCTTGTTGATGAGGCGGCGTCTAAAAAGCGTTTGTCATCTATGACTGCGCCGGATAATATTAAAGAACTTGAGAAGGAACTTGAGAACTTATCTGCTCAGAAGCAGGCTGCAATTGTGGCGCAGGACTTTGAAAAAGCCGCTGTTTTGAGAGATAAGGAAAAGAATATCAGCGAACAGGTTGAGCAGAGCAAATCAAAATGGAAGGAAGGCTCAAGCTCAAATGAACAGGTTGTTACCGGTGATGATATTGCCGATATTGTATCGGAGTGGACTAATATTCCGGTTAAAAAGCTCGCCGAGGAAGAATCGCACAGGCTAATGAATCTTGAGGCTGCACTCCATGAACGGGTAATCGGTCAGAGTGAGGCAGTGACCGCTGTTGCAAAAGCAATCCGCCGTGGAAGAGCAGGGCTTAAGGACCCGAAAAGGCCGATTGGTTCGTTTATCTTCTTAGGACCTACCGGAGTCGGAAAAACCGAGCTGTCAAAGGCTTTGGCAGAGTGTATGTTCGGAAGCGAGGATTCGATTATCCGTGTAGATATGTCGGAATACATGGAAAAACATTCTGTTTCTAAATTTATTGGCTCACCTCCGGGATATGTTGGATTTGACGAGGGCGGACAGCTGACCGAAAAGATACGTAAAAAACCATACTCGGTATTGCTGTTTGATGAGATAGAAAAAGCTCATCCCGATGTATTCAATATTCTGCTTCAGGTTCTTGAGGACGGAATGCTTACCGATGCGCAGGGGCGAAAAGTGGATTTCAGGAATACGGTCATAATAATGACAAGCAACCTTGGTGCGAAAGAGATACTGAACACATCATCAAAACTTGGATTTTCAAGCGGCGGTGACGAGGAAAAAGACGGCAAGAATGAGGCTGATGTAATACGTTCAAAAGTTATGGCTGAACTTAAAAAGGCTTTCCGTCCGGAGTTCTTAAATAGGATAGATGATATAATCGTATTTGAACGTCTAAAGGAAGATGATATACAGAAAATCGCAAGGCTTATGCTGCGTGAGCTTGGAAAGAGACTTGAGGCTAATGAAATTACAGCAGAATTTACCGATGCGGCTGTTGCTGAAATTGCAAAAGAGGGTTATGACCCGATGTATGGTGCCCGTCCGCTGCGGCGTGCAATCCAGTCTAAAATTGAGGATATGCTGTCCGAAGAAATTATTGACGGCAAAGTAAAACCAAAGGAAAGCATAATTGTCGATGTAGACGGTGATAAGTTCTTTGTAAAGCAAAAGGCGGAGGTAAATTGATAAGGTTATAAGAGGAATGGAACTGAGAATAGTTCCATTCCTCTTTTTGTATATTTATTAATGGCGAATATAAAAGAAAACTCAACACGCTGACAGTAAAAAAAATATTTTATGCGTTGTTTTTGTGTAGCTTGTACAAAAACTGAAAGTATATTGGATATAATTTCTATTGTTAAAAAACTAACAAAATGTTGAAAAAAAAAGAGTATTAGGTTATAATGTAAGATGAGGAAAAATTGAAAAATTTTAATCTGTATAAACGGAGGTAATAATATGGGTACAGTTGACAAATTGACCGATTTGCAGCAGCGCAGAGCCTCAATTGAAAATGGAGGCGGCGAGGCAAAAATCAAAAAGCAGCATGAAAGCGGCAAAAAAACTGCCCGCGAAAGAATAGCAGCACTTCTTGATGACGGAAGTTTTGTCGAGGTTGATGCGTTTGTTGAGCATAGGTGTCATGAATTTAATATGCCGAATACAAAGGCGCCCGGCGAAGGTGTTGTTACGGGTTATGGTACGATAGACGGAAGGCTGGTATTTGTATATGCACAGGACTTTACAGTTATCGGCGGCTCACTTGGCGAGATGCATGCTAAAAAGATTTGCAAGGTAATGGATATGGCAGTTAAGATGGGTGCGCCCATTATCGGAATGAATGATTCCGGCGGCGCGCGCATACAAGAGGGTATTGCAGCATTATCAGGTTTTGGCGATATTTTCTATCGTAATACTCTTGCATCGGGTGTAATTCCGCAGATTTCGGTTATTATGGGACCATGTGCAGGCGGTGCTGTGTATTCTCCGGCAATTACCGATTTTGTATTTATGGTTGAAAAGACAAGTCAGATGTTTATAACCGGACCGGCAGTTATTAAGTCGGTAACCGGCGAGGATGTAACAGCTGAAGAACTCGGCGGCGCAGTATCACAGGCATCTTTGAGCGGCGTTGCACACTTTACTTCAAAAAACGAGGATGAATGTATCGAACAGATACGCAGGCTTATTTCTTATCTTCCGGCAAATAACCTTGAGGATGCGCCGGCTGAAATGCCTGCTGACGATATAAATCGTCTTAGCGAAAAGCTTACAACAATTGTGCCTGATGACGCAGGCAAAGCTTATAATATGAAAGAAGTTATCGCTGAGATCGTCGATACAGGAAGCTTTATGGAAGTACAGGAACAGTTTGCAAAGAATATTATTGTTGGTTTTGCAAGAATGAACGGTGCAACAGTAGGTATTGTTGCAAATCAGCCGAGCGTTATGGCAGGGTCTTTGGATGTAAATTCGTCAGATAAAGCAGCAAGGTTTGTACGTTTCTGTGACAGCTTTAATATCCCGTTGGTAACATTAACGGACGTACCCGGATACCTGCCGGGTGTTGCCCAGGAACACGGCGGAATTATAAGACATGGCGCAAAGCTTCTTTATGCATACTCAGAGGCAACCGTGCCAAAGATAAACGTTATAGTAAGAAAAGCATACGGTGGAGCTTACATAGCAATGAGTTCAAAGCATCTTGGTGCAGATGCTGTATTTGCATGGCCGACTGCAGAAATTGCAGTTATGGGACCTGAGGGCGCGGCAAATATTATCTTTAAGAAAGATATTGCAGAAAGCAGCGACCCGATTTCAACGCGCAGTGAAAAGATTAGTGAGTACAGAAATAAATTTGCAAATCCTTATGAGGCTGCAAAATACGGGTTTATAGATGATGTAATAGAGCCGGATTCAACAAGACCGAGAATCATTGCGGCACTTGAGATGCTGGCTTCAAAGAGGGAAACAAGACCGCCTAAAAAGCACGGTAATATCCCTGTGTGATGGGAGGTTGTTGATTTATGAATACACTACAAAGCGCACTGCTTGAAGGCGTACAGGTTACAGTTGTCGGAATGGCTATTGTGTTTGGGGTACTGATTATACTGATGCTCGTTCTTATGGCAATGAAAAAGGTATTTTATAAAGAACCCGCGCAGCAGCAGGTAAAAGAGGAAATTGTGGTAAAAGAAGAACCTGTAACAACGTCTGTAAGTCAGCCTGACGAAACCGAGCTTATAGCGGTTTTAGCAGCAGCTGTTGCAGCAAGCAGCGGATTATCTACATACAATCTTAAAATTAAATCATACCGTCGTATTGGAAGTAGTTCCCCTTCATGGCATAGAGCGGGGATCAATGAAACGATAAACAGCAGATACTAAATGTTTTAGTGCTTTAGCACGGAAAGGATTATAATTATGAGAAAGTTTAATATTACTGTAAATGGTACTACATATGAAGTAGATGTTGAGGAAGTAGGCGGCGTATCGGCTCCGGCTGCCCCGGTAGCCCCGGCAGCAGCACCAGTAGCTCCGGCAGCGCCTGCTGCAGCTCCCGCTCCGGCACCGAAAAAGACCAGTGCACCGGTTGCTGGTAAGGCAAATGTTACAGCTCCGATGCCGGGTACTATTGTATCAGTTAAGGTTAATGTCGGCGACACAATTAAAAATGGTGACCTGGTAGCTGTTTTAGAGGCAATGAAGATGGAAAATGAGATATTCTCCGGTGTTGATGGCAAAGTACTGAGCGTTTGTGTTGGTGCTGGTGACGCTGTAAACAGCGGCGATGTAATTATTTCAATAGGTTAATCACCCCGGACTTATCAAGAAAGTGGTGATTAAGAGATGTTTCAAAGTTTTTTGGATTTTTTAGGCAGTACAGGTGTAGCAGCATTAATTACATCTGCACAGGATGCGCTCAATTCGGGAGGTAATCTGCTGCAGGTTATTGGTACTCCGCTTATGATAGTTGTGGCTTGTATATTATTGTACCTTGCTATAATTAAACAGTTTGAACCGCTGTTGCTTCTTCCGATAGCTTTTGGTATGCTTCTTACCAATATGCCTATGTTTAAGGATTCTGCATCAATTATGATGCATACCGAATTTTTTACCGATCCTCAGTATATGATAGACGGTAAATATGTTGATGTGGCATATGTGTGTGCTCATGGAGGTCTTTTGGATTTGTTATATTTGGGCGTAAAGCTTGGTATTTATCCGCCGCTGATATTCCTTGGTATTGGCGCAATGACCGATTTTGGTCCCTTGATTGCAAATCCTAAGAGTATTCTTTTGGGTGCGGCAGCACAGTTTGGTGTATTTTTCACTTTCCTTGGCGCGTTAGTTTTGGGTGCTGTGGTGCCGAGTATTAATTTCGGCGTTGAAGAGGCGGCGTCAATAGGTATTATCGGGGGCGCTGATGGTCCGACAGCAATTTTTGTTACAAAAACGCTTGCGCCAAAACTTTTGCCTGCAATCGCAATTGCAGCATATTCATATATGGCGCTTATCCCGGTTATACAGCCGCCTATTATGAAATTGATGACTTCAAAGAAGAACCGTATGATTGTTATGGAACAGCTGCGTACGGTTAGCAAAACAGAAAAGATAGTATTCCCGATTGCAGTTACAATAGTTGTTGCATTGATAGTTCCCGACGCTGTGTCACTTGTCGGTATGCTTATGCTTGGAAACTTGTTTAAGGAAACCGGTGTGGTTGAAAGACTTTCAAAGA
>CALXUL010000111.1 GCA_944391635.1 uncultured Clostridia bacterium
GCTTTGTCATCTGAACGATAACATTGTAAGGAACCGTGGCGATGTCACAGCCAAGACGCGCTGCGTGCGTAACATGAAGAGGGTTTCTGATACTTGCGGCGATTATCTCCGTCTCAATACCCTGAACGTTGAAAATGTCAACGATCTCCTCGATAAGTGCCATTCCGTCGTTTCCTACGTCGTCAACTCTTCCGATGAAGGGGCTTACATAGGTAGCTCCGGCTCTTGCGGCAAGAAGCGCCTGGGCAGCGGAGAAGATAAGAGTTACATTTGTTTTTACTCCTTCGGCGCTGAGTATTTTAACAGCCTTGAGTCCCTCAAGTGTCATGGGTATTTTAATTACGATATTTTCATGGATCTTAACGAGTTCCCTTGCTTCCTTTACCATTCCCTCATGGTCAAGGCTTATTACCTCGGCGCTGATAGGTCCGTCGACAATGGTCGTTATTTCCTTTACTACCTCAACAAAGTCTCTGCCTTCCTTGGCGATGAGAGAGGGGTTAGTCGTAACTCCGCAGATGACTCCAAGCTCGTTGGCCTCTCTGATCTGGTCTACATTGGCAGTATCGATAAATAATTTCATGGTTTGTCCTCCTGTAAATTTAACTTATTAAGGTTATCGTATCTGTATACAATAATATTTTAAAACACAGTAAGACATAAATCAAGAACAGTTAATAAAAAATTACCAACCAAAAAATCTTTTACTGTCACAGATCATATTTTACATATTTAATCCCTATTATTGCTTTTTCAGCATGATCTGTACACCGCCGAATTTTTCCTCTGTATAAACTTCAATGCCATAGACGGATTTTATATTTTCGTTAGTAATAGTTTCTTTTGGCGAGCCATATTTATATATCCTTGAACCTTTAAGCATTATGATCTTGTCAGCAAAAAGCGCGGCAATATTAAGATCGTGTGCTGACATAATTACCGCGATATTTCTTTTGTGCGCTAAAGACGTTAAAAATTTCATTGTCTCAAATTGGTTTTTAATGTCCAACGCAGCCGTAGGTTCATCAAGTATCATAACATCCGGTTCTTGTGCCAACGCTCTTGCTATAAATACTTTCTGCCTCTCTCCCCCACTCATTTCATTTATCTTTTTGTAGATAAGTTTTTCAATTTCCATCTTTTCTATAATTCTGAACACAGCCTCTTTGTCATTTTCAGTCAGCCTTCGCCCTGTTCCTGCCGACCTGCCCATCATAATAATATCAATAGCTTCTGTACCAAATACATCATTTCCCATCTGCGGCACATATCCTATTCTTTTAGCTCTTTGAACAGCACTCATATTTCCAATATTTTTTCCGTCCAAATATGCTTCTCCATCTTTTGGCCTCATTATCCCGCACAAACATTTAAGCAAGGTCGTTTTTCCTGTTCCGTTAGGCCCAAGAATAAACACATTTTCGCCATTTTTAACTTTAAAGCTTATGTTTGAAAGAACAGGTAAGTTCTTTTTATACCAGAAGCAGATATTATTTGCCTCTATCAAGCCGCATTTCTCCTCTCTCTCAATAACAGGTTAACGAATATGGGAACGCCTAAAAATGATACAACAATACCCACAGGTATGCTCACAGGCTGCATTATTGTACGCCCAACAGCGTCAGCGGCCATAAGCAGAATACTTCCCGTGACAGCTGAAAACGGAATAAGAAATCTATGGTCATTCCCAATGATCATCCTCGAAATATGAGGGGCTGCTAACCCAATAAACCCAATGACGCCGGTAAAGCTTATTACTGCCGCCGTTATCATTACCGCTACAACGCATACCATGCCCCTAACCTTTTTAGGATTTATCCCAAGACCTATAGCCAACTCATCATCTCCGTAGGACATAATATCCAATTTTCTGGATTGAGACGCAATAATAATCACCCCGGCCAATGTGACTATTCCTGAAAAAGCGGTATCATTCCATACGCTTCCATTAAACGTTCCAAACGACCACTGAACTATTGCTGAAAGCTTATATTCTTCGGCAAAAAATTCCACGGCGGAAGAAAGAGCGCTGAAAAAATAATTGAGGGCTATTCCTGTTAAAACTATTGTTTCCGCCTTCATTCCCGATTTCAACGATATAACATATACAAATAATATACATATAAGCGATGTTACAAAAGCGCACAGTATTATCCCCGCTTCACTCCCGAAGAAAACGCCTGTCCCGAACACTATACACATAGACGCTCCAAACGCCGCCGCGGATGATATCCCCATAGTGAATGGACTTACCAGTGGATTCCTTGTGACTGCCTGCATTGCTGTTCCTGAGACTGAAAGCCCTATTCCTGCAATAACAGCCATTGCTATTCTTGGCATACGCATAAGCAATATAATTTTGTATATTGCGGTGTTCTCGCCAATTCCGGAATATAAGCTTCCGTCCGACCATGCTCTGACGGACTCAACCGCTTGTACTATGTTTATGTCTGCATAACCAACCGTAACAAAACAAAAGCCCGCGACAATCAAAACTACTGCGCTTAAAAACACTATTATTTTTTTCTTTTTCTCTCTTGCCCTGTATACATCTCGTATGTCTGTTTTATCCATAGTTTAATCCTCAAATCTAAACTCAGGATATGTATGTCCTTCTATATAGTCAAGCTTTTGGAACTCTACAAGCCAGTCTCTGAATACTTCCTCAGGATGAAGATCAGGCAGCTGTTCAGGATATAAGAATTTTGCTATATACATTGTTCCCACAAGTTTTGACGCTCCTCCATGCACATAATGCGAAAGCAACAATATGTTATCGTTTTTTACCGCGTCTATTTCATCCCAACTTGGTCTTGAGCAGAGTTCCTCTTTTATAGCAATATGTTCTTCCTCTGTAGGCGGATAATATGAAGAATATACATCAGGTGCTGAAACCTTAACTATATACTCAGGGTTAGCCTCCACTACGGCCTCAGACTCTACCTGAACAGCTTTTGCGTCCTTGAATATATTATCCGCCCTTGAATATTCAACCATATAATAGAAAAAGTCTCCCGGTATAGTTGTGTTGCCTTCTGTCCTGTACTCAAAATATACTCGCTTCTTTTCCACATCTTTAAGCTGTTCCTGTATATAATCAAGCTTGCTGACAAAATAGTCCTTAAGCTTTTCAGCTTCTTCCTCTTTTCCGAAAACCTCTCCTAAAATATCGCAGCTCTCCTCAAACTCGTTTGTGTAATAAGCATCACATACAAGCACTTTTATCCCAAATGGTTCAAGCTGTTCCTGCGCCTCTTCCCAGGTACCGTTTCCGGTAAGTATAAGCACCTCAGGAGCAAGCTCAATTATTTTTTCATAGTTTAAATCTTTTTGGCTTTTTCCTATTACCATATCCTCTGTAAACCTGTTTTGCCACGATTCTTTGTCCTGATAGATATTATAATCTACTCCAATAACGCAGTCTAAAGCTCCAATGGCGTTTATTATCTCCGTATTATACGCATTGGCAACTACAGCTTTTGTTACCGGATTGGGAAGTTCTACATTTCTTCCTATACTGTCCGTTACTGTCTTATACCCGCCTTCTGTCTCTGCAACAGCTTCATCATTTGCGCTTGAGTTGCCTGACGAACAGGAACATACGTTTAAAACCATTACCGCTAAAATAACAACACCAAAAAATTTTTTCAATAATCCTTTCATATTTTTCCTCCTGTTTTCCATACTTTATTTTATTTGCCATTTAAGAGATATTTTTGCATCATTCCTTTCTGAGGAAAACGGGCACAAAAATAATACCCATCTCCATTCCCCGAGATTTGCATTAAAAAAAATACCAAATCAAGGCAGGTCTCCTGACTTCCTTTCATCCTCTGCCTCAAACCTTCCCAACCATATCGCGGTCAGTGGCGGAATAATCCAGCGAGACGTCGTCCAGGTTACAGTAGTGGGCGCTGCTACGGATTTTCACCGTATTCCCTATTCTCTTTCTGTTAAGAAAGCACCTTGATTTTTTCAGCGCAAAATATTTTTCATTAATTACGCGCCAAACATATTATTTCTGCATGTTATATGATATTATTTTTTATAAGCAGAGTCAATAAAAAACAAATATAAACCCATTAACTTGATTCCTTCGCGAATAATACAAAACATATTATGGAGAAGTCTCAAAAAATAATCAAGAGGATTAAAAAAATGAAATTAAAATTAACTCAGGAAGATATTATGAAACTGCTGGACAAGCTGTACAGCCAATCCATTAACGGAATACCCAAAGCCAGTCTGCCCGTAAAAGATCTGGCCAATGACTATCTTTGCAAATCCGCCGGCATCGATGAGGCGGCAAAAAAGTTTATCAAGTACCAAATAGTCAAATGCTCCACATCCGGATTTCTTTCTGGTCTGGGAGGGGTAATCCCTCTTCCCGTGGCGGTTCCGGCCAATGTCGGAAGCGTTTTGTATGTCCAGATGAGGATGATAGCCTGTCTGGCCTGCATGGGCGGCTATGACGCCGAAAGCGATCAGGTGCAGACCCTTGTGTACGCCTGCCTTGCCGGAATAGCCGTGGATCAGATACTCAAAGAAACCGGCGTCAAGTTCGGAACGAAGCTCTCATTGGCTCTTGTGGAAAAAATACCGGGAAGCGTTCTTGTAAAAATAAACCAAAAGGTCGGCTTCAGGTTTTTGACTAAGTTCGGCACCAAGGGCGTGGTCAACATCAGCAAGGCCGTTCCAGTTGTCGGCGGTGTCATAAGCGGAGGCCTTGATTTTACCGAAACCAAGGTCATTGCCGACAGAGCTTATCGGATGTTTATAAAAGGCGAGCTTGACGCCGTTTCCGCAAAAGCTCCCAAACTGCGCAAAGGATATGCGGTTATAAAACCAAGGCAGTAATAAAATACGGCTTTTCAAAAATCGAGGCTCGCCCAAAATCAGGCGTGCCTCATTATTTTATATTTAATTTATGTTATTCTTTAGCGCAGTCCG
>CALXUL010000112.1 GCA_944391635.1 uncultured Clostridia bacterium
AAGGCAGCGGTCGAAAATATTACCTTCAATAACAAGCTCTCCCACGCCGCCCGATTCATACCAGTAATCGCAGTCGCTTTCCAGCTTGATTGCAGTGCCGCAAATATGAAAATAATTATTCCGTATCACCGTTTTCTTCGCCGAGCCTATCAATATTCCTCTTCCGCGGTTATTTTCAAAGCGACAGTTTTCAATTACCGTCTCCGGATAGAAATCAACGCTGTCCGCAATATCTCCGACTGTAATTAACTCGGTTGAACCGTTTAGATACAGTTTTACACATTGTGTATTAATTTCTTCTGTCTTAATAACCTTATAATTCATATATGGAATAAGGCTATCTCTGTTTAATATGCTTATATTACATCCGTCCTGAAACAGTCCTATCCCTCTGCATTGGTCATTAACATATTTAACTGTAATATAATTATCTGTCTTTTCAATAATTTGTGTAAAAACACTATGTATATTTATTCCATCATCAAATTGATGTCGGAAAGAACATTCTTTTACCTTAACATTGCCATAGCACCCTACCATATGAAGCGCGTCTGCATTTGCCGAAAAATATCTGCCATTATACAGCTCTGTACCGCACTTATACACAAGCACATTCTCACATTTCTGAAAATGATATGCAACACCAAAGCAACTGTACACACAGCAATTTTCAATTCTTATATCTTTACTGTCCATAAACAACACCGCATTCGCATATCGTTCCGCCGCCACAAGCACAACAATATTACCCTGTTTCGGAATACGGGGCGGACTATATACTCTGATTTTCCCGTCGGGAAGCTCCTCGTTTTTGAGTGTCAAAAAGTCAGCGCCAAAACACTGTTCGCCGGAAACATGCTCTAAGGTATCCTTATCAAGCTCTTCACAGGTATAGACGTAATCGTATATTCCCTGTTCATTTTGAAGATGCAGCAATCCGCCGTACATATAAAAATGCTCTTTTTCACCTGTTGTTACCAAATCCACATACTCCTTGCAAGATTTGTCAACTATAAACGCTTTATGATTTGTTCTCTCTGTCAGCATTCTGCAATTTTTAATTTTGATATTTGTACAGTTCCGAACAATAAATGCATTCATCGCTCCATGAAACACTAATAGGCTGTCCGAGCACTCAATTTCAAAATTCTGCATATCCTCAATTAACAAGGCAGTTCTTTTATATCCGTTATGCCCATGATTGGAAACGCAGCAATTCTCCGCTTCATCCGCTTTGTCGGGATAAAAATGGTACTCACCTTTTTTCATAACAAGACGTTTTATATCATTCGTCCTGCAATATTTGATTGCTGACATAGCAATCTCAGAACAGTCGCCTTCCTGCGGATAAATTACGTATTTGTCCATTACATTTCCAACTCCATTCCGTCAAATGCAACGATAACTTTATACGGACGGTTCATATTTTCTGCTGCGGCTTGTAATTCACTATGCGTCATTCCTGTTGAGCCTATATGGGAAAGATATACCGCTGTATGATTATCAATTGCATTACAAGCGAATAATCTGTCCAGATTATTCATACACTGCGTCAAATCCATATGACCGCTTTCCTCTGAAATGCCGCATTCCATCGGGAACGTACATTCCGTGATAATAGCATCCAACCGTTTTCCTGCAAGCACCGACACGGTTTCTGGCAAAAAGCAGCCGGAGTCCAATCCGTAAAACAGAGCTTTACCATTGTTCTCTATCAAAAAATTAGCGCTGTTTTTTTCATACGGCGTTTCATGTCTGCCCTTTAGCGGTGTAACCAAAAAACTGTCTATATGATACCGTTCTCCATATTTCAGCGGCACAAAATCAACATTTTTAATAAATTCTTCACGCCCATCCGTCAGACGCGAATTCATATAAAAATCTTCAATAATGCCCATTGCCTCGTCGGTCATATAAACCTTCATCCTTAACAATGCATCATTCTCCGAAACAAATCGTTCCCAGAAAAACGTATAATTAAAGTGGTCGTCATGAGTATGTGTAAACAAAATATGTTCAATATTTGCAAACGAAACTCCGCACATAACAGATTGCGCAAAATAATCCGCTCCCATATCAATAATAACTTTATCATTCAGCATAAATGACGAGCGTGTTCGTATTTCATTACCTTTTTTCTCGCGCGCATTCTGGCATACCCGGCAATTGCAGAAGGGATTTGGAATCCCCTCTGCCGCGCCTGTACCTAAAAACTTCATAGTCTTTTCTCCTAAACTTACTCTGCCGAATAAGGAATAAACCGTGCCTCGTCATAAGGCAGCAATTTATCGAGAGAATTCCAAATAAACAGCTTTGACGATGTTATTTGACTATCGGGAACATTAAATTCAATCTTTTGTTCCTTTTTTTCCTGCGCGCCAACCGTTAAATCCTGTATCTGGGTGTCAACCAGTCTATCATCGTTATAGAACGCCGCTATAACCACCATTCCGAGTGCCGTTTCTCCCGCATTGTACGCCGCAATATCTACCGCGATTTTTTCTGTGCTCGGCGTTAATTTTTCAGGAGTGATATTCACAAAGCTTGCCGTTGTCTGAGCCGTTCCCGTTCTGAATGCCATCTCCGACGCTTTCGTCAGCGTCAAATCGCTGCCCGCTGCCTTTACCTCCTTAGCAACAGTCAAAACATAATCTGTGTTATCCTCTAAAGCCGATGCTAAATCAAGAATATATTTATTTCCTTCTGTTTTTCCCGTAAAAGAAACTGCTTCGCCGCTTTTCTTTTTAAGCGTAATTCCCGACGCGCTCTCCGCGTCTATCGGCACTGAAAACAATAGCTCTATTGAAGACAGCAGCGGCGTTACACCGGAATACGCGGTTACGTCCTTGCCTGTAAGGTCCTTCATTACCGCGCGCTTATACACCATATCCAATTCTTCCACCTTGAAGTTGTCTATATAGAAGTCGGGATTGTCATATTCCGTACCGCCGATTATATCAGAACAGCTCCACAGGCAATATTGGGTTTTATTGGGCTGCTCTGACGCATATCCCAAAGCCACCTCAAAGCCTTCGTCCACAGCTCTGCCTGTTTCCTTGTCAATCAAATTCATACGGATAAAGCCGGTATTATCAGCTCCGCCGGTTTCGCTGAACTCAATTTCCACCGTATACCACTTTTCAGCGCTTACCTTACCTTTGCCTGTTGCATATTTGGGAATCCTGTTTTCAAGATCCGCCTCAAGCACATGATACAAGCCGTTTTTTGTACTGAACATACTCATGCCGTTTGAATTGGACGTTTCTCCGTCCGCGCTGTTATTCTCGCCGTACATAAACAGGCTTCCGAGCTTATCCGGATTGATAACAGAGTCTGATTTTATATCGTATGTAATTCTGTAAGCCTTTTCCTTCACCTTGTTCGGAAGACTAAAGTAAAGATATCCGCCTGATTTGAATTGAAGCGTTTTATTATCAACAGTCACGCCTTCCGATGCGCCCATCCATACCGCGCTGTCATATATGCCGCTGTCAAAATTCTCGTCTATGAGTATTCTTGAATCTCGCTTGACTGTCGGCTTTTCAAGCTTTGTAAGCGTTACATCATCAATATAATAAAATGCGCCTCCGCCCTGATTCCAGAAAAGCACCTCTGTTCCGAATGTTCCTTCACTGCTTCTTTGTATTTCATAACAAGTCTTTTTATACACCTCCGCGCCGCCGGAATCTAAAATCGTATATTTTGCATATTCTTCTCCCTCATTTGCGCTGAAGGCTATTTTAATCGTATACCATACATTTTTGGCGGCGGTAAGATATCCTGTATTTATCTCCTTATCGGTATCTTTAGATCCGACGCCGATGCTTGTTCCGGCATGGTATTGTCCGAAATTCATACCCGATATATTTTCGTATACATTCATCACTCCTGCGCAGGCGTCCGACGCCTTTACCTTATATGAGAACTCATAATAGCCCAAATCAGCATCGATTTTAACTGCAGGCCATGCCTCGTTTGGTATTTGCAAAGCTCCGTCAACTATTTTTGTTTCGCCCTCAATGCGAATCCATCTGCTGTCATAGTCATTTTCACTGTTAAATTTATACTTGAATACTTCGCCGTAAACCGGAGTATAGGCTGCGGTAACAGTTACATCCTTAACCATAACGTCAGCGCCTGTTCCATTATTCCACGGATATATTCCAGTCGGATATGTATCATTCGCAATCGCATCGGCAGCAGCGTAATAGTGATCACACCAAAGTCCGTCAAGCTTTTCCGATTCCGCAAGGACTTCGCCCTGTTCATTCTTAACGGTGTATTTCATATATCTGTTGTCGGCGGCATTACACCATTCTGTTTCAACGATATACCATACGTTGACAGCTGTCACATTCTCATTAAGCGCGCTGAATTTCGCTTTCCTAACCTCTCCGTCCAAATAATACGCTCCCTCGAAGCCTCTGCCGGGGAAATATCGTCCCAGACTGATATTCTGCGCTCCATATACATTCACTGCTCCGCTTTTGCTTGCCTTATCAGCCTTTATTTTATAGCTTAACGTATAAATATAATCAACACTCTGAGTCACATCGGCTATTTCATGCCAGCCATCTCTTAACGCTCCCTCATCACCGGCAAAAAACGGTCCGAAGGTTTTGACCTCCATATCAGCCGATACTGAAATACCGGCAAAAAGCATTGTTTGCAGTAGCACTGCCACAGCGAGAATACCTGTGAATATACGCCTAATATTTATTTTCTTCATTTTTAACCCTCTCTCTTAATATTACACTTTCATTTTTTCCGAACCTTTTTATCCCTTTACGCCGCCGAGATTTATTCCTCCGATAATCTTTTTCTGGAATATAATAAATATAAGCAGCTGCGGAATTATACAGATAAACGCCGCAATCATCTTTGTATCCAGCGTATAAACCGCATTGGATTTCATCATATACAGCATAAAGCCGATTGTCCTTTTTTTCTCAGCAGGCACAATCAGATACGGCCAGAAGAACGAGCCATAGTTACCGTTAAACGTGAAAATTGCAACCGTCGTTATAACCGGCACGCTCATCGGAATAATAATGCTCATAAAAATCCTTATAGCCGATGCACCGTCAACCTTCGCCGCCTCTACAAGCGAAATCGAAATTGAGTCAAACGAGGTCTTAAACAGCAAAATATTAAACATATTCGCCGCCGCCATCATCCATATAGGCCAATAGGTTCCGAGCATATTGAAATGCCCTATCGGAAACTTTACAAACGTCATATACAAAGGTATCATAGGCGCGTTTACTAACAACAACACAGTAACTAACGCAAAATACGCTTTTGCTCCGCGCGGTTTTAATTTTGATAAAACATAACCCGCAAGTCCGTTGACTATAACATCAGCCACTACGGCGCCAATCGACATAATAAGTGTGTTTATAAAGTATTTGTGCAGCTTCATACGACTCCATGTTTCAGCAAATTTTTCAAAACGAAACTGTTTTGGAAAAAAACTCTGCTTGACACTTGCTAATTCCGCCGGTTCCTTAAAACAGGTCATTACCATCCATAATGCCGGAATAACAACTATAGCAATCATAGTAAGCATAAAAAGACATATTATAGCATACAAAATTTTGTATTTTATCTGCTTCATATCAAGCGGCGTCAACGCTCCGTTTTGAAATCCGGAGGAGTATATTTTCTTTTTTATTTTCATACTATTCTCCCCCTCTACATTTGATTTTCTTCTATGCGCTTATCAATTCTGAAATAAATAAACGCAAAAATCATAGTCACAAGCAGCATAATCACTCCGAGAGCCATCGCCGATTGCGGCTGATAATTTACAAATCCGTAACGATAGTTCAAAAGTCCCAGTGATACAGAGGCATTATTAGGTCCTCCGTCAGTCATTTGCATTGGCTGATCCATTATATTAAACATTCCGATACAGTTACGGATTGCAAAAAGTACCAGCATACCGGACATTTGCGGCATCGTACCCGACCAATGCCGCCGGAAAAATCCCGCACCGTCAATAATTGCAGCTTCATACAGCTCGCGGTTTATACCCTGTAATCCGGCAAAATAATACAATGCTGTACTTCCGAAGCCTGCCCATGACATACTGATAATAATATATACAATAGTCAATTTTGTATCCTGTAACCATAGATACGGATCT
>CALXUL010000113.1 GCA_944391635.1 uncultured Clostridia bacterium
GGATATATTATTATAAGACATATAATAACAGCTGTATATCTGGAGTTGATATGTTCAGAGAGAACCTCGACGGGGACAGATTAATATCATATAATCTTTTAAAGGGACAGAAAATAGTAATGCATAACTAATGAAAAAAGGGATAACCAGTGAGGTTATCCCTTTAAAATTGTCATTTATTTATTCAAAGCTTCTTCAACCGCAACAGCAACAGCAACGGTAGCTCCGACCATAGGATTGTTACCCATACCGATAAGTCCCATCATTTCAACGTGTGCAGGAACTGATGAAGAACCGGCAAACTGTGCGTCAGAATGCATTCTTCCCATAGTATCTGTCATACCGTAGGAAGCAGGACCTGCTGCCATGTTATCAGGATGGAGTGTACGACCTGTGCCGCCGCCTGAAGCAACAGAGAAATATTTTTTACCCTGCTCGATACATTCTTTTTTGTATGTACCAGCAACAGGATGCTGGAATCTTGTCGGGTTGGTTGAGTTACCGGTGATGGAAACGTCAACGCCTTCAAGATGCATAATTGCAACGCCTTCACGTACATCATCTGCACCGTAGCAGCGTACCTTTGCGCGTTCGCCTTTTGAGTATGCAGTTTCCTTTACAATAGTTACCTTGCCGGTATAGTAATCAAACTTTGTCTGAACGTAGGTAAAACCATTTATTCTTGAAATGATTTGTGCAGCATCTTTACCTAATCCGTTAAGGATAACGCGTAAATCTTCTTTTCTGGCCTTGTTTGCAGAACGTGCAAGACCAATAGCCCCCTCAGCAGCAGCGAAAGATTCATGTCCAGCAAGAAATGCAAAACACTTTGTCTCTTCACGAAGCAGCATAGCACCAAGATTTCCATGACCTATACCAACTTTTCTATCATCAGCTACAGAACCTGGTATACAGAATGACTGCAATCCAAGTCCGATTTTTTCAGCAGCATCAGCAGCTTTTGTGCAGTTTTCCTTAATTGCGATAGCAGCGCCTACTGTGTATGCCCAGCAAGCATTTTCAAAACAAATAGGCTGGATGCTTTTAGTGATATTATATGCATCAACGCCTGCATCATCACAAATTTTCTTAGCCTCTTCAATAGAAGAAATGCCGTGCTTTGCAAGTTCAGCGTTGATTTGGTCTATTCTTCTTTCATAACTCTCAAATAGTGCCATTATTGAAACCCCTCCTATAAATTATTCATGTCTGGGGTCGATGAGCTTAGCAGCATCGTCAACCCTGCCATACTGACCGCTTGCTTTTTCAAGAGCCTCGTTAGCATCGGTGCCCTTAGCAATCATTTCCATCATTTTGCCGAGATGAACGAACTTGTACCCAATGATTTCATCGTTCTCGTCAACAGCAATCTTAGTGATGTAGCCTTCAGCAAGCTCAAGGTAACGCGGACCTTTTTTGAGAGTTGCATATGTAGTACCTACCTGAGATCTAAGCCCTTTGCCGAGATCCTCAAGACCGGCTCCGATTGGAAGTCCATCCTCTGAAAAAGCGGTCTGAGTACGTCCGTAAACTATTTGAAGGAAGAGTTCACGCATAGCAGTATTAATAGCGTCACAAACAAGGTCAGTGTTTAAAGCTTCTAAAATAGTCTTACCAACAAGTATTTCAGCAGCCATAGCAGCGGAATGAGTCATTCCAGAACAACCAACTGTTTCAACAAGCGCTTCCTGAATAACGCCTTCTTTAACATTAAGAGTAAGCTTACAAGTACCCTGCTGGGGTGCACACCAGCCTATACCGTGTGTAAGTCCGGATATGTCACTGATTTCTTTTGCCTGAGTCCATTTTCCCTCCTGGGGAATGGGTGCAGGACCGTGATATGCGCCCTTAACCAGCGGGCACATTGCTTCAACTTCGCTTGAATATTTCATTCACATATTCTCCTTTCATTGTTTGCCATAATCATAAAACGACCTACATTGTTAATTATACCACAAATTTTATATTATGCAATAGAAGAAGATAAAAAACGTTTATTCTACAAAAAATTTGAAAAAAATATATAAAAAAGTCTTGACAAATGAAAAATAAATGATATAATAAAACCAGAAATCATAATGATTATCATTTTTAATAATTAGAGAGGTAATAAAAATGGTAAACAATACCAGACATTCTAAGCAAAGGGAAGCGGTACTTGCGCTGCTTAGATCTACAAAAACGCATCCTACAGCAGAATGGCTTTATTCACGGCTTAAAGATGAATTTCCTGGGCTTGGGCTTGCTACTGTGTATAGAAACCTGCGTTTATTTGAACAGCAGGGGCTATTGCAAAGAATTGATGTAGGTGACGGATTGGATCATTTTGATGCGGATACAAGAAATCACTATCATTTTTTCTGCACAGAGTGTAGGAATGTAATAGATATTGATATGCCGTGTATAGAGTTTGAAAACGAACTTCCCGGAGGTTTGGTAGCTAAAAGGCATCAGCTGGTTTTTTTCGGCGAATGCAATATGTGTAAAAAAGAGCAATGCTCTTAAAATATAAATTATGGAGGATATTAATATGAAAAAATTTGTTTGTCCAGTATGTGGTTATGTTCATGAGGGAGATACTCCGCCGGAAAAGTGCCCGCAGTGTGGTGTACCAGGTTCTAAATTTACTGTAATGGAAGAGGGAAGCCTGAACTTTGTGTGCGAGCATGTAATAGGAGTTGGAGCAAAAGATAAGATTGATGAACAGGTATATGAAGGCTTGAAGGCTAACTTTGAAGGAGAATGCACTGAAGTTGGTATGTATATAGCAATGAGCCGTCAAGCAATCCGAGAAGGCTATCCTGAAATTGGTGCATTTTATCTTCAGGCAGCTTTGGAAGAAGCTGAGCATGCTGCAAAGTTTGCAGAGCTTTTGGGTGAAGTTGTATATGCCGATACAAAGAAGAATTTGCAGCTCAGAAGTGAAGCGGAGTGCGGAGCAACAGCTGGAAAGTTTGAGCTTGCTAAAAGAGCAAAAGAACTTGGATATGACGCTATACACGATACAGTTCATGAGATGGCAAAAGACGAGGCAAGACATGGAAAAGGTTTTGAAGGGTTGTTAAAGAGATATTTTAAATAAAATTATGTTTTGAGTGAAGGATAAAAGACTATATGGGGGAAGTCAAAAAAATGAAGATTAAAAACGAACTAAAAAATAAGAAAGGAATTACCTTAAAAGCATTAGTAATTACAATTTTATTCTCTTATGACGAAAAGTTAAAATTCAGTAATAGCAAAGGTTTCCTCCTACAAACAATTTAGTAAATTATAAAATTTTCACATA
>CALXUL010000114.1 GCA_944391635.1 uncultured Clostridia bacterium
TCCCGTAGGAGTCTGGGCCGTATCTCAGTCCCAATGTGGCCGTTCAACCTCTCAGTCCGGCTACTGATCGTCGCCTTGGTGGGCCGTTACCCCACCAACCAGCTAATCAGACGCGAGTCCATCCATAAGCGATAAATCTTTCAAATATCAGCCATGCAACTAATATTCAATATGCGGTATTAGCACAAATTTCTCTGTGTTATCCCCCTCTTATGGGCAGGTTACTCACGCGTTACTCACCCGTCCGCCGCTAAGCTTCACCAACTTCTTTCCGAAGAAATCCGTCGGATGGCTCCGCTCGACTTGCATGTGTTAGGCACGCCGCCAGCGTTCGTCCTGAGCCAGGATCAAACTCTCGATAAAATTGTTATATCAAGCTTTCGCTTAGTATACTTTCCTATCAGAACTTGTTAGCTCTAACTTTTCGTACTTTTATAGTACCACTGACTTAAAATTTCGTTTCCGAATTTCTGTCATAAAAAACTCATAGTTTTATTGTAGATTTCTCTACTGACAAGAACTCTGCACTGTTTATTTTTCAATGTACAATTTCGCTTCCTCTGTGAGATAGCTTATATACTATATCACATATTCCGACGTTTGTCAAGCATTTTTTTAATTTTTTTAAATTATTTTTTGACTTTTTCATACGTCTCAGCGACAACTTTTATATAATATCACATTTAAATATATTTGTCAATACTTTTTTATAAAATTTTTTAATTTTTTTATTAAAGATAATTTATTTAAGCAGTACTATTGCGGTGGAGGATATTCCTAATCCCTCTCCCTCAAAGCCCAGACCTTCAGTAGTGGTTGCCTTGACATTTACATCGCTTACATCCACTCCCAATACTTTTGAAATATTGTTTCTCATCTCGGCTATATATGGAGCAAGCTTGGGTTTTTGACACACTATGGTAATATCTGCATTTTCCACAGCTAAGCCATGGTCAGCAATTAACTTCTTTGTTTCCTCAAGAAGTATCATACTGGAAATACCTCTATACTTATCATCACTGTCGGGAAAATGTTTTCCTATATCCCCCAGTGCCGCCGCACCCAGCATAGCATCACACAAAGCATGTAATGCAACATCAGCGTCGGAATGTCCAAGCAGGCCTTTTTCATAATCAATTTTTACTCCGCATAAATATAATTCTCTGCCCTCTGTTAATTTATGCACATCATATCCGTGTCCTATTCTCATTATCTTACTCCCTTCTATAATATAGTAATAGTTTTTACAATAACTCTCTCTTTCTTAAAATTCCCTCTGCAGTTATCATATCCTCAGGCGTTGTCAGCTTTATATTTGAATAGCTGCCCTGTGTAATTCTGACTTTTCCAATATATTTTTCGTATAAAGCGCAATCATCCGTTACACTTATATTCTCCGATACAGCCCTCTCATGAGCAAGCAATATATCTTTTAAATAAAAAACCTGCGGCGTCTGAATTTGATATGTTATACTTCGGTCAACGGTTCTCTGAATAAACCCGTCTTTATCAATTTGCTTTAATGTGTCTTTACATAGCACTCCTGCTGCCGCAGCACCGTATTTTATACAATCTTCAATACAACAATTTATAATGTCCGTTGTAATTAAAGCCCTTGCACCGTCATGTATAACCGCAATATCAAAACCCGTTATTTCCCTTAATCCTTTAAAAACAGATTCTTGCCTTGTTTTTCCTCCTGATATTACTTTTACGGGTTTACCCATATGTTTTATATGTTTTTCAGCTTCGTCTATATCTTCTTCACGGGTTACAAGTACTGCCATATCAATTTTTTCGCTTTTTAATACAGTATTTAACGTATAATCTATAACGGTATATTTACCCAGCGGAAGAAATACTTTATTAATTGAGGCACCCATTCTTGTGCCGCTGCCTGCCGCAACTATCACCGCAGCAATTTTTTTATTCATGTTTATACCTCATTTCATAAACCAACCCTATTTGATTATCCATTTACTTTACATTAAATATCAGAATACAAAAAATACAATTATTCCTTATAAAAATAAAAGATTGGCCGCATTTATTTCACACGCAGTCAATCCTGTTATCCTTTTATGCTTCAAACAGTTCATCAACAGTATCACACATAATACTCTCAATATCATTCTGACCTGCAACCTTCGACATGACCAATTCACTGACCATTATCTGTTTTGCGTTATTCAGCATTTTTCGTTCACTTGTTGACAACCCTTTTGATTTATCACGGTACATAAGTTCCTTTACAACGTCAAGAACCTGATATATATCACCCGTTTTTATCTTCTGCATATTTTCCCGATGACGCTTGTTCCAATTTGCATTTTCGCAGACAGGAGCATTTCTGAACGCCTCCAGAACCTTTGCGCCCTCTTCTTTGTCGATTACGAACCTGACACCTATTTCATCACAATTCTCCATTGGTATCATAACCTTCATTTCACCTGATGAAGATATCTTCATAACATAATACGACTGTTTTTTTCCAAGAACATCGCGTTCCTCAATTGATTCGATAACGCCTGCTCCATGCATAGGATAAACTATTTTATCTCCTATGTTATACACATTTTACACCTTCTTAACCGTCATACCCATATGACAATTTTATGTATGAAAAATAACTCTTCATTCTGCCGCCATAAGGCAGCATCAACTCCAAAACGCGGAAAAGAAGCAGACATATTTTCTATTTAAGAAATGAAACTATATTTTATACATTACATTCCGACAACAGCCAAGATACACAGCTTATTTTTCACGTTATTATTTCACACAATTATTAT
>CALXUL010000115.1 GCA_944391635.1 uncultured Clostridia bacterium
CCCTATCAGACGGCGGAATTTCTGCAAGCAAACGCGGCGTATTTTTTGGGCTGTTGTCCGGATTCTGCTATGCGCTGTACAGTATATTCGGCAGGATTGCCGCAAAACGCTATTCTTCTATAACAATTACCGCATATACTTTTCTTTTTGCATCTTGCGGAAGTATTTTTGCTTTAGATATTCCGACGGCAAAAGAAATAGTTTTTTCGCATTTGGAGCTTATTCCGACTCTATCGCTTTTTTTTTTTTTATTTGCAGTATTTCTGTATATTCTCTATACCGGAGGTTTAAGATATACACCGGCTGCAATGGCGGGAGTTATAGCCTGCGTAGAGCCGGTAGTTGCGGCGGCAAGCGGAGTTATACTGTTCGGCGATAGTCTAAGCGCCGCAGTCATACTCGGCGCCTGCCTTATACTTAGTGCAATTTTTGTCCAGAACAAAAATTGAAATATACCTGTTTTATAAAAGGCAGGGGACCATCATTTGATTTACTGTCTCATACCTGTCCGAAAAGCCGCTATACCAAAAGCAAATATTAAAATAACGAAATGTTATTATTGATAATTTACTAAAATACAAAAAAGATAGAGCTGATTTTTATAAACCCAGCTCCTCTCCTTACGAAAATATCAAAAACTTTTTTTATTTTTATCCTGTATTATTAATTTTACTGTCCGATATATGGATTTTTCTGATTGTTTCCCACGCCGCAAAAATAACTTATCCCGCCAAAAATTATATACAATGCTTTTGCAGTTTAATAAATTATTTTCTTTCATCAAATATAAAAAATATCTGCTCCACTTGGGCAGTATTTTTTGCATAAATTTTACGAATAAAATTCATTTTCTGACAAATAATATACTTGCAAAACAAAATTTTCAGTCGAAAAATTGGAGGATAAAATGAAAGCAACGGGAATAGTAAGAAGAATAGACGATCTTGGACGCGTGGTTATACCTAAAGAAATCCGCCGCACAATGCGAATTCGTGAAGGTGACCCGCTTGAAATTTACACAGAAAAAGACGGTGAGGTTATTTTTAAGAAATATTCACCGATAGGCGAACTTGGCGAGTTTGCGGTAACTTATGCCGAATCCCTCTCCAAGGCAAGCGGAAGAGCCGCGCTTATAACCGACCGCGACAGCATTATTGCAGTTTCGGGTCTGCCCAAAAAGGAGCTGATGGAACGGCGCGTAAGCAGCGATGTGGAGTCGGTGATGAATGAAAAGCAGTCTTACCGTTCATCGTCCGGAGATGGCATATCTATTGCCGAAGGCGTTGACAAGTACAGTGCGGGCGTAGTAGTCCCGATTGTTTCCGAAGGCGATACCATTGGTTCGGTTATCTTTGTAATGAACGAGGGCGAACCTGCCGGCGAAGTAGAAACCAAGCTTGCAGAATCAGCGGCAGGATTTTTAGGCAGACATATGGAAGGCTGATATTTTAAGCCTGTACCCCTTATAAAACGGCATAGCATAGGCGCTATGCCGTTTCAAATTGCCTAAAAGCCGTTTTACCCCAAGCAGGTATTATAAACGAGAAGTTATTATTGATAATTTATTAAAGTAAAAATAGAGCTGATTTTCGGGCAAAATCAGCTCTATTGCTTGCTTTTTCTGCATTTGTCTTTTATCCTGCCTATGTGCACCAACAAAGCCAGATGCGGAAAATCCAACTTCCTTTTCCCGAGTCTTTCGGCGTGCCGATAGTTTGTAGGCACGCTGCGGCAAAGCATAGGCGCTATGCCGTTTATTTTGTCCCGTTTATTAAGCCATATTCATCCTTTTATTTCCTCTTTTTATAACCAAATCAAAGATGTCCCCCGTCTCTATAGGCGGCAGGTGAAATTTCAAAATTTCAGACAGAGTTTTAATCTCCAGCTAAACTTTCAGAGAGCAAGCATATACTTTGCCGCATGCAATCTGTCACAACCCCCGCTCTCTGCACGCCAATGGCTGTGTTGCGCCTATTTAAATTCCCCAAATAAATTTTAAATAAATCTATTGACAATTTTCGTCTACAGTGGTAGACTATAATTGACTACCGAGGTAGACAATGTTAGTTTGGAGGTATTTTTATGTCGACAGAAAATATTATTACCATTGGCGAAGCAGAGCTTGAAGTTATGAAGGTGATATGGAAATCAAAAGATGCAATCAGTTCGGCGCAAATCTGCAAAGCGGTTTCGGATCACGGCTGGAAACGCACAACCGTTACAACCTTTTTGGCAAGACTTGTGGAAAAAGGCGCGCTTTCTGCCGAAAAGATAGGCAAGAGTATGTACTATACGCCTATTATAACCGCAAAGCAATACAAAAAAGCACAGGTCAAAAGCCTTTTAAAAAATGTGTTTGACGGTTCGGCGCAGGATTTGGTGGCTTCTCTTTTTGAAGAAAAGGCATTATCGGATAACGATATAGCAGAGCTAAAAGCTATTTTTGAGAAAAAGGAGTGATAAAGCGATGGCAGGGGAACTGTTAAAAGCGCTTATAATAACCTCTCTTGCAGGCTCAGTGCTTACAATTATTATCAGCCTGCTAAAGCCGATTACCAAAAATGTGTTTGGTTATAAATGGCACTATTACATATGGCTTACCGTTCTTGTAACTATGCTTTTACCGGTGCGGTTTGCGGTTTTGCAAACCAACACAGTAAGGATTATATCCGAAAATACACAGCAGGCGCAGTATACGCCGCACAGCGAAATAGATGTCTCAAACGCCGCCGGGAAGTATACTTTGCCCGACGTTTATGCACCGTTGCCAATCGAAAAGAGCAGCGAAATCTTAGCAAATTTTATAAACAACTGCACAAGCATATTATTTTTAATATGGCTTTTGGGAATCTTTATAAATCTGTCTGTAAGTATTGGCGGATATATACGGCTAATACAAAAGGTACACAAAAACTCTGTTATAATATCCTGCCCCGAACTTTTAAAGTATACAGGGCGGAAAATTACGGTTTACAGATGTAAAAATTTAGCCTCGCCGTTTATTATGGGAATACTGCGTCCGTCTTTGATATTACCTGATATTGACCTGACGTCCGGGCAGCTTGATAACATATTAATGCACGAGATTACGCATTTTTTGCGATATGATATTCTTTATAAATGGGCAGCGGCAATAGTAAAAGCGCTGCACTGGTTTAATCCATTTATATACTATGTATCAAGGCAAATCAATACAGAGTGTGAAATTTCATGTGATTTATCCGTGGTAGGGAATATGGACGAGATGCAAAAAAAAGAATATGTTAACACTATCATTTCTCTGCTTTGTGCAAACAAGACGAAAAGCATTCCGCTTACAACCGGAATGACAGGAACAAAAAAAGACTTAATGCGGAGGTTTACTATGATAAAAAACAGGAAAACTACGAGTAAAATTATATCAGCGCTGTCGGCAATGATTGCGGGAGTAATGCTGGGTACAACGGTTTTTGCAAGCGGCGTTTTATCCGATATAACGGCGCAGAATGATAGCCTTGAGATAATCGGAATAGATGGAAATATTATTAGTCTTGTCAATAAACCATTTGAGGCATACGGACAGGTATATGTGCCCCTGCGGGAGATTATTTATAAAGTCGGATATGATGACAACACATGCAGTATTCAATGGAATAGCGGCGTTATTGACCTAGCCCTTATAAATTATCCCGCTGATAATGCAAAATGGAGAATGAAAATTGGCAGTTCAACATTAAGTTTAAGACGATTTCGGGGAAATGAAATGATAAATTATGAAGCTGCAAATGAGGAGAACAGCTTTATATTTGGCATTTCTCTAAATGATGCTCCGATAGTTTTAAGCAATTCAACGGCATATATTCCCTTAGAGCAGTTAAACTATATGGTTTATTCTTACACAAATAAACGCGATACTGTCACAAACCAGCTTTGCGAAATAACATATAAATCTTATGACCAAAATAACACCGGCAGTATCCGCACCTCAGAGTACCCAAACACATCGCCGGAATATGCTGTATCGCAATTCTTCTGGCTGTTCTCAAACGGCGATTTTGAAAATATGAAACGGTACTGCACTGAAGATTTCATAAACACATTTTTTGGTGACGGACATGTTTTTGGCATGACCCGGGCAGAACTTTCCGGAATGCATGTCGACCCGCTTGAATATGCAAAATCCTCGAACGGTTTTAATATATCGGTAAATGTCACAATGACGCCTTACGAATCATCGGCTTATGACCCTTCAAAGACCGAAGAATCCTTTGAAGTACGCCTTTTAAGACAGCCCGACGGCAGATACCTGATTAATGAATTTACAAGATAAAAATAAAAGGTTATGGCTTTTTTGATAAATCCATAACCTTTTCTGCATCTTATATGCCTGCCTGCTTAGTTCATCACTATTTCAGTAAGCTCCGCTCCCCTTACCGTAATCTCACTGCTTTCAACAATC
>CALXUL010000116.1 GCA_944391635.1 uncultured Clostridia bacterium
AAATGATTGATTGCTGCATATATTTCAGCCTGTGTCACCTTTCGCTCATAGATTTCCTGCGGCGTGGCAGAAATAAAAACAATATCGTTTTCAATTCCGTCCCCTGCGTCAAGAGAATAAAATGCTCTGTGATAACGCACCTTTTCTCTATGTGCCTTTTCGCTGCGCATAAATCCGGCAAAAACCTCTGCAACCTCGTCCGAAACCTCTATGTATTCATCACCTGTGTACCATGGGTATTCGTCCTTTAATTTAATTTTTTTCATTGCCTTTCCTCCAATCAGATTTTTTATATGAATCCGATTGGAAAACGGCGGCGCTCTTGCATTGTAAAAATGACGATAAAAAAAGACCAAAAAAGTCCTGTAAACAAGACTCTTTTGGTCTGAATTGCTTCGATATATGTTATCGGCACTTATCGGTATGTAATAACATTTATTCATAATCACCTCGCAAAGCGAAACACATTCACTCATCATTTGATGCAGCATTTCATCTTTGCGATGTATTTTAATTTACACTTTTCATTTGTAATTTTAAGCTGCTGCAATAAAACAGTGGTAACAAATTTTTATAAACAATTCTTCCGAGGATATAATAATCTATTACTGATAACCGAACAGTCTGCCAGTCGGTCTTTGGCTACCAATTAAGCGTTTATCTCCTTTTCTGTTTTTTGATTAGCTCACCCATAAACGGATATACCCACTCTTTTATGCTCATTTGTTCATGCCCAAATTCTCTCTACATAAATGCGTTAAAGGCAACAGTTGAACGCAAAAAAGCGCCACAGTCGAAACTGTGACGCTGTATCCAACTTGTGTTATGCCTTGCTTTTTATATGTTTTAATACGAACTACAACGCAGTCTGTCTCTCCCCAAAAGAAAGGCTAACATCACAGCTACCGACACTGATATTGTGCTGATGATACTTGATATTCGTTCTTTTCTAAATGATGATTCAATGCTACTCACTGTTTTCGCCCGCTTTTCTTGAATAATCTTCGCCTTAATTTTATACAAAATGAATTTATTAAAATCACCGATTTTAATAATAGATTACCATTTTTGCATCGCCGTAAAGCAGCATATAAATCCTATCAGTGCCAGTACGCCCCACAATACAAGCGTCACATTCCATCCGCAGTTCTCGGACACCGCCGCAAATCCGTATGTGGAAATCGCCGCTCCAACATAGGTACAGGAGTTAATCAGTCCTATCACCAGAGAAAATCTGCCGTACTTTTCAAACCGTTTCGGTACAAGACAAATCAGCAGAAAGTTAATCGAGTGCGAGCACGCCGATGTCAGCGCCAAAAATAATACCGAAAGCGGCATATTCGACCTGAATATCAGCCAACCGCTGTCAAAAATGTCATACCCGCCAGTTTCAGCTCATTGCAACACAACTTGTTACGGACAGCAAGAATAACATATGCCGAAAATATGCTGAATATTGGCAAAATTACCGTTGTCAAAATAGAGATTTCATTACTGAGCGAAAACACATCGGACAAATATGCCTGCATCCATGTTGCAATTCCGTCGCGCAGAAAGCCCTGCATAACCACCGCAAGCATAATGATTATCAAACCCGACGATATAAGCAAGGTTTTTGCCGATACTTTTTCCGCCGACCCGTCCTTAGTCTTCGGTCACTCGGACGGCTTGCCGTCAACGGCAACGCAAGCAAACTACGCGAAATGCTTTCGACAGTAGAGATTTCTACCAAAACAGTATTGTAATTTATTCATGTTGTATAACTCATAAAATAGACTGCTGATGCAAAAATATACATCAGCACAATCTGACTTTTTGATGTTATTTTAGTCATTTCTGTATTCATAATCAATTCCATCTGTCATAATTCATCGCGCTGATATTTGTTACACCTCAATTTCCAATCCGTCATAAGCCACAACAAGATTTTCCCTCTCTCCCATCTTAGCAAGCTCATCATAACAGCCAAGCCCGTTATGTGAAAAATGAGATACTGCACATATTGTAGAGGCATCCGTCAAGCCCATATCACACAGACGTTTTCTCACATTTACAACGGTTGCAAAATTCATGTGTCCGTCCATTTTATTATTATCCCCACAGTTTGCAGCAATGGTACAGTCGAAGGACACAAAGTCCAGATGCACGGGGTTATTATTAAGATATTCCCATGTTTCCGCAGGGAAATATCCGGTATCATTCGCGTGTAAAATACACTTCCCGTCCTTTTTAATAAGATATATAACCGGCGTTGTAATCAAAGAATGATTTGCTTTAAGCGGTATAATCTCATATCCTTCTGCTTCAAAGCTGTGATATGCTTCAATTTTCCTTATTCGTATTCTATCCTGTTCCATATCTCCAATCTCTTTTTTCAGAACCGTCTCTGTATGCTTCATCCCTGCACTTGCCGCATATACGGTAAGTGGTATTTTATCCTGCAAATGAGCGTATCCGTCAAGGCGTGCAAGCATATCCGAAGGATACAAATGATCACTGTGATCGTGCGTGATGATACAGGTATGAATTTTTGCGAGAGGAAGTCCACCGAGTGAGTGCATGTATGTATCTGCGGAAAAATCTATCAAAATCTTGTCATCTATTGTCTGCTGACTTCTGGACATTATATTTTTCCCGCCGGTTTCACGCGCTCTGCGGCACACGTCACATTCACACCACAATGCCGGAATCCCCTCGTATGCGGCTGTTCCATAGTATTTATATCTCATATAAAAGTCTCCTCAATTAATTTCCGTTTTCTTTATCTGCGAAAATATACCCCATAATATTTATTCGGCTTTGAAATACGGCTGCATATTCTCATTGCACAGATATATAACAACTTTCTTTATATTATCGGATATACTCCCAAATTCAAGAGTGATTTCTTTGGTTTCATTGGGCTGTAAATCAATTTTTCCGAATTCAGTCTTGCCGGCCTACCGCCGTTAAAATTGATTCAATGGCATACATCTATATATTCTTATTATCCGAATAATTGCTAACCACTTTTGAAATTGAGTAATCGATTCCTCCCACAGGCTTTGCGGTATCGGATCTTATTATCGTTAAAGGCGTAATGTCCGACTGATCCGTTAGCGCAACGGTCATATCATTTTCCCATAAACTAATATCCTTAGAAAGGCTAACATCAAAGCTACCGACATTGTTCTTGTGTTGATGAAACTTAATATTCGTTCTTTTCTAAATGATGATTCAATGCTACTCACTGTTTTCGACCGCCTTTCTTTATGCCAATTTTTCTTTTTCTAATCTCTCTAATATTCTTTAATCCAACGAATTGACATATCCATCCAGTTCTGCGCGGCAGGGACAATTCCCTCATTTATTTCCGTAACAGTTTCATCCGCAAGCGATAATCCATGTACGCCACTCGGATAAATATGCATCTCAAACTTTATATTTTCCTTCTCCAACGCTGCCGCAAAACGCATTGAGTTTGCAACCGGCACACAACTATCTGAAAATGTATGCCAAATAAAACTTTGTGGTGTTTTTCCGGTAACATAGTTTTCCAGACTTGCAAGCGGTCGTATATCTTTATTTTCTCCGACAAAATTATTGATGTTTCCCATATGCGCTTTTGTTTCATCCCCTGTGATAACAGGATAGCAGAGGATCAGTCCCGCAGGAATGTTCTCTCCCTCTGAAACTTCTGCAAATTGCAGCACTTCAGGGCGGCTATGGTGTATGCCGAGGCTTGCAGCAAGATGCCCACCTGCCGAAAAACCGGCAACAAATATCCGATCCCTGTCTATGCAATTTTCATCCGCAATATCCTTTACATATTTCACTGCTTTAGAAAGCTCGCACAGTGCCGCCGGATAGCTACTCGGCACAACAGAATAATCCAGCACAAATGTATGAAATCCAGCCGCATTATATTTTAGTGCGATAGGCTTCGCTTCACGTTCCGATGTAAATTCATAACCGCCGCCCGGACATATGATAACCGCCGGACGTTTCTTCTTCATGCATATCCGTATATTTCTTCCATCCAAAATATACGCCGTAAGCGCCGTCTGGCGCGGGGACGGCTTAACGCCCATTGCCGCATAGTCCACATCAATATTTATTACTTTAACAATTCATTACTTTTTCTCCTGTTGTATTCCTGCATTATGTAAATAGTTAAATCCTGCCTTATCCAAAAATGCCCTTGCCATCAATGTTGCGCCGACTTGGTTCGGATGTACTCTGTCCCACGCAATATAGGAAGAATGGCGTATTTTGCAATACTCTTCATACATTTTCTGAAAATCCACAAAAATACAGTTATGTTCATCGGCAAGTTGTCTGCATATTTCCACATACTCATCCATTCTTGCTCGCATCATATCACTTCGGTTAGGCTCCATATAGTACGGTGACAGGATAAAAATCCCCTTAACCTTATCCTTAACATCAACAATCATCTTTTCCACGTTTTCTCTGTATTCCTCTGGCATGACCTGTTCATCCGGTATTGCAGGAGAATCAAATTGCCTCCACGCATCGTTAATTCCAATACATATTGAAACCCAATCAGGGTTTAAGTCAATAACATCTCTTTGATACCGTGCCAGCAAATCACGACTGGTATTTCCGGATATACCTGAGTTGGTAATTCTAATTCTTCTTTCCGGATAATACACCGCAAGCATATTCTCCACAATGCGCACATAGCTTCTGCCAACATTTTCAAAAAGCCCCTCTCCAACAGGCTGTGCGCTGTCCATATCCGTAACAGAATCCCCTGCAAAAACAATTCTGTCCTTATCCTCAAAAAGCATATATCA
>CALXUL010000117.1 GCA_944391635.1 uncultured Clostridia bacterium
AAAATGCGTACATTGTTTATGATAATTCGCCGGCGGTTATTGGACTTGTTGAAGAGATGCGTAGCAAGCCGGAATATACCGGAATGTTGGTATCGGTTGATAATGCACGAGAGATAATAACCAAGGATACTCTACTGGTAATCCTGGATACGCATAGACCTTCAATGCTGCCCGAGCCAAAGCTGCTTGATTTGACCGATAAAATAGTATTGATAGACCACCATAGGAGAAGCACTGAATTTTTGCCGCATACATCACTTTTGTACCATGAACCGTATGCGTCATCAACCTGTGAGATGGCAACCGAGATTTTGCAGTATATTGATGATAATCGTATGATTTCACCGCTTGAGGTAAAAGCACTGTATGTCGGTATTCTTATGGATACAAAGAATTTTATGATAAAAACTGGAGTGCGGACTTTTGAAGCTGCGTCATATTTACGAAGATATGGTCTGGATTTGGTTGAGGTAAAAAAGCTTTTTACGATGGAAAAATCCGATTATCTGCATAAAGTAAAGATAATGGAAAGCTTTGAGGTATATAGTGAAAATATAGCTATTGCTTATACTAAGGAAAAGTATGCAAATATGCGCGTGGTATCCTCTCAGGCGGCAGATGATCTTTTGGGTATAAAAGGAATACGTGCTGCGTTTGTACTGTATACCGTTGATAATTCGGTATATATAAGCGCCAGGTCTTTTGGGGACTTAAATGTGCAGCTTATATGCGAAAAACTCGGCGGCGGAGGACATATGACAGTTGCCGGTGCGCAGCTTGGCGGTATTGAAATTGATGCAGGTATTCTTGAACTTAAGGCTGCAATTGCGGAGTATATAGAGGAAAATAAAAAGTAGTTTTCAAAAGGAGTAATGCTAGTATGAAAGTAATACTTACACAGGATATAAAAGGTCAGGGAAAAAAAGGACAGCTTGTAAATGTTTCGGATGGGTATGCGCGTAATTTTCTTTTGCCGAAAGGTCTTGCAAAGGAGGCAACAAAAGAGAACTTAAACGTAATGCACGGTCAGCAGGAGGCGGAAGCTTATAAGAAACAAATGGCATTGGATGATGCAAAGGCTCTTGCAGAAAAGCTTAAAACACTTACTGTAAAAATAAAAGCAAAAGCTGGTGAAAACGGAAAGCTGTTTGGTTCAGTTACATCAAAAGAAGTTGCAGAAGAAATGTTAAAGCAGCATCATATTAAGCTGGATAAGAAAAAGATAAATTTGCCAGACGGTATTAAGACATTGGGTACAACAGATGTTGAAATACGGTTGCATCCGGGTGTGAACGGTGTAGTAAAGGTATCGGTTGAGGCAAACTGAGGATAGGTTTACCAATATGAAAGCGAGGTGCGCGCAATGCCCGACGGAGGTACGGCGCTTGCAGCTGAACGCGAGCTTCCGTACAGTAAGGAAGCTGAATTAGGCGTTATAGGCTGTGTTTTAATAAACGGGAAAAGCGTTGCCCAGTCAGCGGAGATAATAAAGCCTGAGGATTTTTATTTTTCCGCAAATATGGAAATATATAAAGCTGTAATGCAGCTGTTTAATGAAAATGTACCTGTTGATATAGTCACAGTATCCGACGTGCTTCAGCGTCAGGATAAACTTGATGCAATAGGCGGAATACAGTATTTGACGGCTGCGGCAACAAGTGTTGCTACAACGGAAAATTTAACATATCATTCAAAGATAATTAAGGAAAAATCCATACTAAGAAAACTCATAAAATCCGCGTCGGTTATTTCTGAAATGGCATATGAAGGAGAGGACAGACTTGAGCGGATATTAGAGCGTTCAGAGCAGCTGATATTTGATGTATCCTCAACAAAGGAGCAGTCGGATATTGTACCGGTTCGGGATGTACTAATGCAGACATATCAGCATATGGTGGAAAATTCACGTACAAAGGGTTACCTTACTGGAGAATCCACTGGATTTGAATATATTGATAAGAGAACCGGAGGACTTCATGGCGGTGAATTGATACTTATTGCAGGACGTCCGGGCATGGGTAAATCTTCGCTCGCGATGAATATAGCAGAGCATATTTCTATTTCTGGAAATAAGACGGTAGCGATTTTTAATCTTGAAATGCCTAAAGAGCAGATTGTCAGGAGAATACTTTGCTCCCAGGCGCTTGTTGATTCAAATAAAATGCTGACGGGAGATTTTTCCGCAGATGACTGGCAGAGAATAGGCAGAATACTTGATAAAATAGATGCATCGCCGATGTATATAGACGATTCTGCATCGGTAACTGTATCTGAAATACGCGCTAAATGCCGGCGTCTTAAACAGACGCGAGGGCTTTCGCTTATTGTGATAGATTATTTGCAGCTAATGCAGTCTGGCGGAAGAGTTGAGAGCAGACAGCTTGAAGTAGCAGATATTTCAAGATCTTTAAAGGTACTTGCAAAAGAACTTAATGTGCCTGTTATTGCGCTTTCACAGCTTTCACGTGCGGTTGAATCAAGAAAAGACAGACGGCCTATGCTGTCTGATATAAGAGAGTCCGGTTCAATTGAGCAGGACTGTGATATTGTAATGTTTTTATACCGCGATGATTACTACAATCCTGATACGGAAGAGAAAAATGTTGCTGAATGTATTATTGCAAAGCACAGAAGCGGTGAACCGGGTAAAGTTAAACTTGGCTGGCAGGGCAGATATACGAAATTTGTAAATATTGAATACCGCGAAGAGGATACCAGCAATGAAAGTTGAGGAGCTTGTACGGAGCACAATAAAAAAATATAATATGCTTACTAACGGAGAAAGCGTTTTAGTCGGTTTTTCTGGTGGCGCGGATTCGGTATGCTTGATAGACATTCTGCATAAGTCGGGTTATAGTGTAATTGCGGCACATGTAAATCATGGCATGAGAGATACAGCCGGAAGAGATATGGAGTTTTGTAGAAACTTTTGTGAAAAAAGAGAAATTCCTTTTGAGTGCACGATTATAGCGAAGGGAACGCTTAAAAATGAGGCGGATGCACGTGCGGCAAGATATGCTTTTTTTACAAAGATAATGAAGAAGCGTGGTATTTCAAAGCTTGCAACAGCACATAATAAAAATGATTCTGCCGAAACTGTATTGCTGCATATGCTGCGCGGTGCGTCAACTGATGGGCTAAAAGGCATACTTCCGATAGATTCAGGTGTAATACGTCCGCTTTTGGGAGTGAAGAAAAGCGAGGTAATAGATTATTGTAGGCTTTGTGGACTTAAGTTTATGACAGATGAAACAAACTTTGATAATCATTATACAAGAAATCGCCTGAGAAATAAAACTATCCCGGAGCTTTCAGAGGATTATAATCCTAAGATAATTGATACAATCGCAGATAATGCTCTCATTACGGCAGCGGATGCGGATTTTTTAAAACTTGCGGCAAAGCAGAAATTTGACGATTTGTTTTGTCAAAACGGCATAGATGCGGTAAAAATGAAGACACTGCATCCTGCTATTATGACAAGAGTTATACAACTGCTTTGGAAGGTGAATAATCCGCAGAATCTCCCAAGACAATATATAGAAGACGTTGAAAAACTGATATTCTCCGGAAAAAGCGGAGTATCATTGGATTTGCCGGGCGGATATATGGCAAAGCTTAATTTTGGATTTTTAAAGATTGAAAAAAAGGAAAATATTTTTGAATTTGAAATATCGGTTGTGCCGGGAAATTGGTATAATATTGAACAGATTGGTATACAGATAAAGATAGAAAAAGCTGATACGAAAGATAATGGGTTTATAATAAGCCTTGACCGTACGCAGAAGATAACGGTAAGATCATGGCGTGATGGTGATAGATTTTCTCCGCCGGGGCTTTGCGGAAGTAAAAAATTATCGGATTTTTTTGCGGATATAAAGATAGAACGAAGCGAAAGAAAGAAAATTCCGATAATCTGTGCTGACGGTCGGATTGCTGCGGTTTCGTCATTAAGGGTTGATAGTAGTTTTATGCCAGGAGCAAGAGAAGAAAATTATCGAGTAATTATCCGTTAAAATAGAATTAAATACATTTTTTAAAAAGATAAGGAGTGTGTGTGTTGCAAAGATTTTTACGCAGCGCCGGAATATGGATTGGCATTTTGATTATTTTTTACGGCAGTTATGCGCTTTTATCGACTATATTAGACGATGTGGTTGAAATAAATTATTCCACGCTTGTACAAGAGGTGAAAAATTCCAATGTGACGCATTTGGAAGTGAATTCTAAGACAGCTACGGCTGTGCTTAATGACGGAACAATATGCAGTGCTAAAATTCCGTCGCTGACAGTAATGCATGATGATTTGGGCAGCGAGCTTGTAGAAATGATGTCGGAAGGTACGCTGTCATATACAACAAAGTCTGAGCCGATTTCGTTTTGGGCAATTCTTTCACCGCTTCTTACGATAATTATGATAATAGTAATTTTTATGATAATGATGTCGGGCGGCGGCACGAGAGGCGCGATGAATTTTGGCAAGAGCCGAGCAAAGCTGCTTGACTCCAGTTTTAAAAAAGTTACATTCAGCGATGTTGCTGGGGCAAAAGAGGAAAAGGAAGAATTATCTGAGCTAGTAGATTTTCTTAAAAACCCTGCTAAATTTACCGAGCTTGGGGCGAGAATACCAAAAGGAGTGCTGCTGGTAGGCTCTCCCGGTACAGGAAAAACTCTTTTGGCTCGTGCGGTAGCAGGAGAAGCAGGAGTGCCGTTTTTCACTATTTCAGGTTCTGATTTTGTAGAAATGTATGTTGGTGTAGGAGCATCAAGAGTAAGGGATTTGTTCGAGCAGGCAAAAGCGGCAAAACCTTGTATAATTTTTATAGATGAAATTGACGCTGTCGGAAGAAAAAGAGGCTCAGGAATGGGCGGCGGACATGACGAACGAGAGCAGACCCTAAACCAGCTTTTGGTTGAAATGGATGGTTTCGGCAAAAATGAAGGTATTATAATAATTGCAGCAACTAATCGCCCGGATATTCTTGACCCTGCGCTATTACGACCGGGTAGATTTGACAGGAGAATTGTTGTTGACATTCCTGACGTGGTGGGACGTGAGGAGATATTAGCGATTTATGCTGCAAAAAAACCAATATCATCAGATGTTGATCTTAAAAAGCTTGCAAAAGACACGGCAGGATGCAGCGGAGCCGAACTTGAAAATATTATGAATGAGGCTGCAATTTTTGCGGCAAGAAGAAACAGGACTGTAATTGAAAAACAGGATATTGAAGATGCCAATACAAAGGTTCTGATGGGACCGGAGAAACGCTCTCATGTTATGAGTGATGAAGAAAAGAGGATTACTGCCTACCATGAGGCAGGGCATGCAATAGCTGCGAAGCTTTTGTCTAAAAAGGATAAGATTTCTCACATTTCAATTATACCAAGAGGACGTTCCGGCGGGCATACAATGTATCATAATGATGATGAAAATGCGCATATAACAAAGGGCGACCTGCTGGCAAGAATTGCGTCAACTCTTGGCGGAAGGGCTGCCGAGGCAATAGTTCTTGAAGATATTACAACCGGTGCATCTCAGGATATAAAATATGCAACACAGCTTGCACATGAGATGGTTACTCGTTTTGGTATGAGTGAAAGTGTAGGCTTGGTATGTTATGAGAGCGGTGATGAGGTATTTTTAGGCAGGGACTTAGGTGTGTCTAAGTCATATTCCGAACAAATGGCTGGAAAGATAGATTCAGAAATTCAACGGATAATAACGACTCAATATGAAGCGGCAGTAAAAGTACTAAAAGAGAACCGCGAAAAACTTGACAGGGTGGCAAAAGCCCTGCTCGAGAAGGAAACAACCGGAAGTACGTACTACGGCCAGTGCAGAAGGCCCGATTGACTTCA
>CALXUL010000118.1 GCA_944391635.1 uncultured Clostridia bacterium
GTATATCAAGCCCGGCAGGACATGGCATACAATATCCGCACGCTGTACAGGCAACAAATGGTTTGCTGTCAAAAACCTGCTTTGCTTTTGCCAGTATATTAAGCTCAAGGCGGGACAGCATCCCCACCTTGGCTTTGTCAGCAAGGGCGAGATTATCCTCGACCTGTTCCATAGCGCCCATACCGCTTAAAAGAAGGCTTACCTCCGGACGATTCCAGAGAAAAGAGAGTGCAAAATCTACCGGGGTACGGCTTTTGCCGAGCGTTTTTTTCACTTCAGCAGGCGGATTTGCAAGTCTTCCGCCTAAAAGCGGCTCCATAATAATGACATCCAAGCCTTTGCTTTTAGCATACTCAAGTCCGGCAATACCAGCCTGATGGTCGATATTTATATAATTTAGCTGTATCTGACAAAATTCCCATTTATCCCAGCCGTTAATAATTGTTTTAAACGAGTCAAGGCTGTCATGGAAAGAAAAGCCGATATGACGGATTTTTCCTTCATTTTTTAAAGCCAGAGTACGCTCTAAAAGACCGAGTTTCAGTACATGCTCCCATCTTTCAGAATCGAGAGCATGAAGCAGATAAAAATCAATGTAATCTGTACCGAGCTTAGAAAGCTGGTCGTTAAATATCCTGTCAAAGTCCTCGGGGGTGTTTACTTCCCAAACCGGGCATTTTGTTGCGAGTAATATGTCCTTTCTGTGATTTTTGACGATGGTCTTGCCGAGGAAATCCTCACTTTGTCTGTTATGGTATGGATAAGCGGTATCATAATAATTTATACCGCCGGAAAATGCACGCTCAAGCAGTCTTTCGGATGTTTCAAAATCTATCTTATCATCTTTTGTTGGAAACCGCATACAGCCGTATCCGAGAACCGAAACTTTTTCTCCGCATAATGACCTGTACTGCATAAATCTGCCTCCTTAGAAAACACAGTAATCCGACATATACTGCTCCATAAGAGCTACCACATTTTTATAATCTGGATTAGCTGATAAATACTCATGGATATCGCGCACATCAATTATAGAATGAACTGTAATTCCGAACTCATCACTAACCTCGTCAACAGCGGTGCGGCCGGGGGTTTTGCCGACTTCACAGCGGTTTACCGATATAAACATGTCGGTTACGCTGAGCTTTGCTGCGCCTGTAAGATGTGGCATTGTTTCGCGTACAGCAGTACCTGCGGTAATAACGTCTTCTATAATAATAACTCTGTCGCCGTCTGCGGGCTTGTAGCCAACCAGGCTTCCGCCTTCGCCGTGGTCTTTTACCTCTTTGCGGTTAAAGAAATAGGGTTTGTCAATGCCGTATTCCGAAAAGAGGCTGCTGGCTGTTGCGGTAACAAGTGGAATGCCTTTGTAGGCAGGTCCGAATAAGGCGTCAAAATTTTCACCGCAGCAATCTTTCACCAGTGCGGCATAGAATTTCCCAAGTGCTGCAATTTGAGCGCCGGTGCGGTAATTGCCGGTATTTACAAAATAGGGAGTGCGTCTGCCGCTTTTGGTTACGAAATCTCCGAACCTCAGAACATCTGCTCCCATCATAAATTCAATAAATTCTTTTTTTTCTTTAGATAACATATACTTCTCCTTAATCTCGGAAATACAAATTCCGCAGTTTTTTTAATATCTTTTTTTCAAGCCGTGAAATATACATTTGTGAAACATTCCAGTCAGCGGCTATTTTGCTTTGGCTTTCTTCTTTATAAAAACGTTTATGAAGAAATTGTGCCTCGCGTTCTGTGAGGGTGGAAAGGCAATATTCGATAAAATCCGAATCCTCCACCATCATATAGCCGTTTTCATCATGACCTATAAGGTTTGATAAAACCAGAGCGCCGTCTGCATCAGCTTCCTGTTCAAGTGATTGGACAAAAGAGCAGCCTCCGGCTTCATAGGCGTTTTTAAGAGTATCGGCAGGGATATTAAGCGCACGAGCAATCCTTTGTTCGGATACAGGACTGTCATAGCGGCGCTTTATCCGTTCAGCCTTATAGAAAATCTCATAGAGTTTTCGCGGAATGCGGATAAAATTACCTTTATCACGAAAATACTTTCGTATTTCTCCCATTATTGTTGGTGTGGCAAAGGTAGCAAATTTAACGCCCCTGTCCGGGTCAAAACGTTCTACAGCATAAATCAGTCCCATACAGGAAACCTGGAAAATATCATCATATTCAATACCGCGGTTTATAAACCTTCGCGATAAGATTTCAGCAATATAGATATATGAATCAACAATTCTGTTTCTAAGTTCAATATCGCCGTTTTTACAATATTGACTGAAGAGTTCGTATTCATTTACGGCCGGGCTTTTTAGTTGAGCTGCCATAAAAATCAATCCTTTATTTTTCAATTATCAAGTTTGCTGCTGTTTTGGCATTTTCAAACTGAAGATTAAGTTCTTCATCCTCAAGTTCGGAATTGCGCGGATTTCGGATAAGCAGATACTGCTCCTCCAAATTAAGACCAAGCTGCTCAAAGTATGTGCAGCCGGAAAGCGATACAGCATATGGGACGCCGTCGGCTTTGGATACTTCAGAGTCATCCGGCATAACAGATGCCCATTCCGAAACAGGCAGGAACAGTGAATCATAGCTTTCACCGTTAAGATATGTATTTACTAAGTCCTTGGACATTATAAAGATAAAGCTTTCCCCTGCTGAAAATTCAAGCATAAGCTTGGTAGACATAGCCATTTCATATTGAGGATCAGGATTTTCATTGCCTATATTAAGCTGTTGAAAATATACATTTTGCTCGTTGTCAGCGTTTGTGTCGGCGATAATCTCGGACAGGGAGGAAGAAATATTATTAATGCTCTCTTCCGCAAAAGTAAGAGGTCCGGCATAGGTTATATATAGATCATAATCGATTTTGTTGGCGCATTGAACGGCGGTTGTTATAATTAGAATAACCGCAAATAATGTGCCAAGTGTGTGCCATTTATAATATTCCCAAAAATAGGACCACCAGGCACGGGAAAAGCGTTTTGGTATAGTTCCGTACTTTTCCAAAGGACATCACGCTCCTTTATGATGCGGTGCAATTATAGAGAAAAATCACACTAAGCCTCTATATTAAATATAATATTTATTTAAATTATTATAGCATAAAAAGGCAAAATAATCAACCTATTTTTCGCCCTATTGGTAAGGCGGAAAAAATATTTACATTTCATTCATATAAAAGACATAATGTGCATTAAAGAGGTTTATTAAAATAATAAATTTATTCTAAAAATAATAACTTGGCAATAAAATTATTATTTCTCTTGTTTGGGGTTTGTAAATGTGGTATAATTTAAAAGAGTTATTATATGTTTTTTTTGTGAGGTTGTTATGAAAAAAAGCCTGGTAAATAAAAATAGGAATTTAAGAGAGAAACTGGTTATATTTAATTTCCTCTTGATTATCTTAATCGTTGCAACAAATATTATTTCCTTTGCGGTTTATAACAGAATGAACTATAAGGAGAATATAGAAATCACACAATATAATGCAATAGCACAGATAGGCAATTCCTATGAAACAATTATAAAATATGCTCAGAATACAATAATTAAGAATGCATACCATGAAAAAGCGATAAGTGATGTTATTGGAAGCTTTGAATCAAGTGTAGTCGACAAAATTTCTGCAATAAAAGCGCTTGAGGGTGTAATAGTGCAGGGAGATTATTTACACTCTGATTATCTTTATATAAGTGATAAGGATGTCATATGCTGCAGTTTTAATACATATAACAAAGTGAGCGATTCTAACGGGCTTGAAGGTTTTTTTGATGCGGAGATTATAAACAAAGCTATGGATAATGGTTCATATTTATCCCCGCCAAGGAAAATACCAGAACTTGATGCTGTTGTCGTAACAATGGCGTTGAAAATCTACGCGTCAAATGATAGGGTTGGAGTATTTGCTGTAAATATAAACATTGATGAACTAAATAGTCAGATTATAAATACTAAAAGCATAAATAATGAAAATGTTAAAATAGTAATATATGATGAATTTGGAGAGATTTTTTATGGTGATGATAAGGACATCGCGAAAGATGCAATCATTACTGACTATAATTCTCAGACCCTTGGCTGGAGGTTTTCATACATACAAAGCGGCGCACACTACAGTATTTTAAATCAGAAGTCCGTTTGGTTCTTGATTTGCTCCGTATTTGTCCTGTTTTTGAGCTTTATAATTTCTGTAATAGTAATTAATAAGTCTACAAAATCAGTCAGCAATATTATTTCAACTTACTATAAAGATATATGGAAAAGATTATTAATGGAAGATGTTAGTATTGACGATGGTTTAATGGACGAGATAGCAAAACAAAACTCAAGTATAATACAATCAGATTATATAGTTGCGGTATGCGAAAAACAACAGATTGAGTTACAAGGCAGTAATATGATTTTTGTGCAGATGCCGAATGAAGAAACAGCAATTATAGTAAGGCGGTGTGATATAAAAGAGTTTTATGCTATTGCTGAACAATACGATGATACTTATATAGGATTAAGTTCTGATAAAAGCAGTATTGTTTCTATGCACAGCGCCTATGTTGAAGCGAGAGAGGCATTAAAATATAAGATTTATTCAGGTAAGAAGATAATTGAGTATGAAAGTATAAAATCTGACGGTAGTGTGTACATATATGATTACAGCCTGGAAAATAAGATTATCAATAATCTTGTAGCAGGGAATGCAAAAGCTTGCGAAGAATACATTAGCGCATTTTTTACACGTTTAAAATGCTCACCGATTGAAGATAGCAAGATACTAAATGAAGCTTATCAGCTGCAAAACGCAATTTTAAAACAATTGTCCGCATTGCCTGTATCAATTGATATAGGCAGCGTTTATATGGATTTTGCTAACATTTCGTATGCTCAGTTTGAGGATGAACTTATCGAAATGGCAGAGAGTATATGCAGAGAATTGTCGGACTACACACAAAAGGATACGAAAAACAGTGATATTGATGAAAAAGTCATGAATGAAATCGATGCAAACTTTACAAAGGAAGATTTTTGCCTTGACTTTTTAGCTGAAAAGCTTGGTGTTGGAAAATCTTTAGTTTCAGGAATAGTAAAACGAAAAACGCAGAAAAAGTTTTCCGAGCATATCAATGATAAAAGGATAGAATATGCGAAAAACCTACTTATTGAATCTGATGAAAGTATAGAATTAATTTCCAGAAAATCCGGTTTCAGCTATTCATATTATTTTATTAAGGTTTTTAAAGAAAAGGAAGGCGTAACGCCTAAACAATACAGGATTTCGAGGAAAAAACAATAAAATAAAAAAATAATAATTTTTTAAAAGCATAATAAAATTTTTTTATTATGCTTTTTTTATTATGATTTTCCTATATTTTCTATTGAAAATGCACAAAAATTAGCGTAAAATTACAAGTAAATAGAAAAAAAGTAACAAAAGGAAGGAGAAAAGATGAAAAAGTATTTAATAGTTTTTATGACAGCAGTAATTTTGCTGACGCAAAGTATGAGTGTATTTTCTTCAGCAACAAATCCTTGGATAGGGTCATCGGGCGGCAGTGTGGAAGAGTATGATATTCCTTTGTCACAGAGTAAGGCAATTGATATACTCTCAGGTCTTGGAATAATTGATGACGCTATTTATTATAAGGAAATTTGCATGGAACCGATAACCCGACTTGATGCGGCGGTTATCCTGTACAATTTTTCGGGCAGAAAAGACGGTGGAGTTTTCAGCGGCAACAGCAGCGAAAAGTTTGACGATTTAGACAGCACCAATGAAGCGATAGAATATGTTGTCAGTGAAAATATTATGGACGGGACATCTCTTTCTACCTTTTCGCCGGATGAAAATGTATCATATGAAATGCTTTGTAAGATGATAGCGTGTTTTATGGGATACAGAACGTACGCAGAGAGTATGGGCGGGTATCCAGTAGGTTATACCAAAACGGTATCGTCAAAGAAACTTATTGATGCACAAATCTCTGATCACAGTGCCGTTACAAACGGTGAATTTATATTAACGCTCTATAAGCTTTTTGATAAATGCCGAATGGTAGAAAGCATAAGCGAGCTTGGTACATATGAAACCGAAGAAGAGAATGTGTTATATAAAAATTTAGGCATATCAGGAGCAACAGGTATAGTCAGAGCAGGCGGCGGGCTTACACTCGGAGAGGCATATTCGGCAACGGCAGGTATAAATATTGACGGTGAGGAATACCTCTGTGATAATTTCACCGAGCAGGAACGATATAATATGCGCGAACTGGTAGGCAAGCAGGTAGAGTATTATTTTAATGATAATGATGAGCAGCTTTTATATTGTTATACAGATGAATCGCTAAGTAAGACAACGGTAATATACGCGTATGACATAGATAGGATTTCGGGAAATCTTATTTATACAGAAGAAAAAAATTACCGTGTAGCGGGAAATGCCGGCGTAATAAAGAATAACGTATATACGGGCAAAAGCTTTGAAATGCTGGCAGATAATACTCTTATACCAAATACAGGATATATAATGCTGATAGATAATGATGCTGACAATACGATTGAATATGTAAAAGTTTACGATTATGTAAATGCGATTGCCGGCGGAGTCAATACCAGAACAAGGACCATAACCGATAAGATATCAGGAAAAGATATAACGTATGATGACAGCGGTGCTTTTTCTCAAATATCACAAGGCGGGACTCTTGTATCAGCAGAAACACTTAGTGATTGGAGCGCGCTGGGGCTGCTTTACTCAGATGCTGGAGAATTGATGGGTATAGAAGTCAGCACATATACTCCGGTTTCAGGTACGGTCACCAGAATTGACGACGGCAAATGCATAATAGGTGAAAACGAATATGTGATTTCAGATATGGGAATTGATTCATCAAATCCGCTATCGACAGCCAATATAACAATAGGTACCAAAGCGCAGTTTATCTTAAATGTGGTTGGCGAAATTGTTGCAATCAATACAAGCGGTATGATTTCGGGCAAAATGACCGCATATTTGGTATCAGCAGTATATGATTTTGATATGGATAATGCCCGGATAAAAGTATTTACCGAAGACGGGGAAATGGTATGGCTTAATTTGGCAGAAAAAATCAGAATTAACAATGTAGACGGTTATACAGGTCAGAGTGCATATTCATATATAGCTCCGGATAAAAAGGTTTCACAGCAGCTTGTGACTATTGATGTAAATTCTTCTGAAGAGGTAAGAGAAATCGGTCTTACATATGACCCGTATAAGGTGGGGTCTGTAAAATATGATGACTGTATCAGCCTTGACAGTTATTTTGCAAGACGTACCTGGAGAAAAACACACTCAAAATTTGAGTATGCAGGTACCGATGCTGACCCGTCGGAGAGAGAATTTTACACCACAAGTTCAACCAAGGTATTCGGTGTTCCGCAGCAGTATAACGGAAGTGAAGATGACAGTAAATTTTCTGTTACAGACATCTCGGTATTCACCGATAGTGCGAATTATATAGTGTCAGGTTATAATCTTGATGATGAATATAATGCTGCAATAGTAGTAGCTCAGCTTTCAAATACTGCCTATATTGATAATAATGAAACACCTCTTGGGATAATTACGAATGTGGGAACAGCAGTTAATGAATTGGGAGATATTGCTACATCAATTACGCTTTATTTTAATGGTTCTAAAGATAAATATATTATTTCGGATACAGCCGAGATAATAATGTATCAGCCGTATTCCACCAGCGCATATATCCCGTTTACAGCAGATAAACTGAAAAAAGGAGATGCGGTCAGAGTTGCATTTAATCAGAACGGGGAAATAGGCGCGCTTGTTAAATGCTTGCCGGATACACCCGACGGAACGCTGTCACCGAATCTTACGACTTTCTGTATCGGCAGAGGCGCATATAATGAATGCACATACGGAAAAGCAGTTAAAAAGAGCGGAAGCACTTTTGTATTGCAGGCACTGCAAAGCAATGTTAACGTAAATCTTGTATTCAGAGCAACTGCGAGCACAAATATCTATGTGTATGATATTGAAAAAGATGAAATTTATAAAGGCAGTCTTTCAGATGTTTATCCGGAGGACAGGACATCAAATCCGTCTTATGTAATCGTAAAGGCAAAGGATAACGCTTTAGAGGATATGATTGTATACAATTATTAAATCACTGTTAATGGTTGAAAAAATAAAATATAAAGGAGACGAAAAATGAAAAAGCTAATTTCACTAATTGCGGTAATAGGAATTTTTGTATCTTCAAGTTTTACAGCATTAGCTGCAACGGTCTTTCCAACACAGGATTATACGCTCAAAACACAGTTTACAGACGCTATAAAGGATGAAGAGAATTTTGTAAAGTATGATGAAACAAAAGATTCTATCTATGCTTATTCAACAACTAATGCAACAACAAAAGGTAGTCAAAAAGGAGTGCTGAATTTTCCGGTTGCGATTTCCGAGGATGACAGCGTAATTGCGTTTACTTTTAAGGCACGAAGTGAAAGCCATAGCCGTGCGAGAATTTACATTGGAAGCGCTAATATTACGGGGACTAACACCTACTTGCATGGCAGAAACGGGCAGGTATTTCTCGGAACAA
>CALXUL010000119.1 GCA_944391635.1 uncultured Clostridia bacterium
AGTAAAGCATACCGATACGGGAGAAGTGGAAGAAATGCGCCTTGACGAATATTTAATAAATGTTGTAATGGCTGAAATGCCGGCAAGTTTCGAAAGTGATGCTTTAATGGCTCAGGCTGTTGCCGCAAGAAGCTACACATATAATAAATACCTTAAAAATAAAAATTCTCCGGGCATATTTGAAAATCATGATGGCGCAGACGTTTGCACTGATTTTTCACACTGCAAAGCATTTATGACACTGGATGATGCAAAAGAGCAATGGGGACAATCCTGGGCTGATACATATTATGATAAGATATGCTCAGCTGTACACGACACTGACGGTGAAATACTTACTTATGATTCACAGCCTGTAAACGCAGTATTTCACAGTGCATCATATGGCCGCACGGAAAATGCACAGGACGTATGGGGCGGTGATGTTGAATATCTTCAAAGTGTTGAATCGCCTCTAGGTGAAGCCGCTGAATCCTTGGTTTCCACAGTTACGCTTACTTTGGATGAATTTACGAACACGATCATTTCAAAATATCCGGACGCATCATTCTCAGGCGATAAAAACACATGGGTAAGTGATATTACAAGAAGTGAAGGAGGAAGTGTTTCAAGTATAAAAATAGGCGGTATTGAATTAAAAGGTACCGAGGTTCGCTCACTTTTTTCTTTGAAAAGCGCAAATTTTATTCTTACATTATCTGACAGCGAAGCTTCTTTTGAAGTATACGGCTCCGGACACGGTGTAGGACTAAGCCAATACGGGGCAAATGCACTTGCAAAAGACGGATATACCTACCGGGAAATATTATCATGGTACTACAAGGGAACAGACATATCCTACTGGTTGGAATAGATCCTATAAATCATTTATCCTTTAACAAATAGTTGACACCTAGATATATTTGATTATATAATAATCATAATTAAATATGGGGAGCTTGTAATGTATTTGTACTCAGGCTGAGAGGAGGCATATTGCTTCGACCCATTACCTGATTTGGATAATGCCAACGAAGGGAAAGCTTTTTTACCGTTTTCGGAAGCCCTCCTTATTTAACAGGCTTCCGCTTTTTCATATATCTGATAATTAAAGAAGGAAGGTTTAAATTATGACGAAGTCAAGAAAACTTACCATAGCCGGAATACTTATCGCAGTAGGCGTAGTTTGTTCGCCTTTTGCAATACCTATAGGAGCAGCCAAATGTTTCCCTATACAGCACATGGTAAATGTAATCGCTGCTGTGCTTCTTGGCCCCGTATACGGAGTTTCCATGGCGTTTTTGACCTCTCTCATAAGAATGATGACAGGAATGGGTACACTGCTTGCATTTCCTGGCAGTATGGTTGGAGCTCTCTGCGCAGGGCTTATGTATAAATATGGCAAAAAGCTGGGCTTCGCTTTCATAGGTGAAGTCGCAGGCACCGGAATCCTTGGAGCACTTGCCGCATATCCTATCGCTACTTTAATTATGGGCCAGGAGGCTGCTATCATAGGCTATATGCTTCCATTTTTAATAAGTACAATAGGCGGCTCAATAATAGCTACAGTTCTTATAGCAGCATTACAAAAAACAGGCGTTTTAAAAAACATAAAAAATACATAATATAGTATAGCGTATAATTACACCTCCCTTGGTCAATGCTACCTTGGGAGGTGTTATATATGAATAATACGGATAAACAAAAAGATAAAAGCCGGCGCTCTCAAATAGGATTTTACGAAGTTATAATGATATGCCTAGTTGCGATAGGGGCAACAGCGCTTGCTGCACATCAAAGCTCTCTGGGCAGAGATACGCAAAATGAAATTGCTTCAGACGAACAGACACTGCAGGCGCAAACAGACAAAGCAGATAACACGCCTTCACCCCAGCTATCCGAAAGCTTACCGCAGCAGCAAGATGAATCTTCTGCCGGTGCAAATGAAAATACCACTCAAAAGGTATCCGGAGATATACGTTCCGCAGGATCCGATACTTCTACTACTGAAGAAAGCGTCTCTGCCTCGGGTACAATATCCGCCAAAAAATACACACGGCCCGTATCAGGAGAAGTTATAACCTCTCATTCGGGAGATGAGTTGGTATATTCTGCTACACTGGATGACTGGCGTATACACAGTGGTACAGACTACAAGGCCACAGCAGGTGAAGCTGTACGCTCTATTGCCGACGGTACTGTTAAAAAAATATTCTGCGATGATATGATGGGCTGGTGCGTAGCTGTGGCTCACGATGATTCCCTTATGTCTTATTATTATAACCTGTCTCCCGAGATAAGCGTAAAAGAAGGACAGAACGTAAAAATGGGTGACACTCTTGGAGGAGTCGGAGAATCTGCGTCCGCGGAATCTGCAATAGAGCCTCACCTTCATCTTGAAGTTACAAAATCATCAAAGCAGATAGATCCAGAGTCGCTGTTTAATTAAAGTTTATCGTAAGTAAAATAAAAACACGGATATGCCGTGTTTTTATTTTACTTAAAAATATGATATAATATTCTATAACAAACCTTCTTGGAGGAACTGTATGACAAAAAAAACAACATTGCCGAACGGAGTACGGCTTATATATCAAAATATCGAACATGTACGTTCAGTTTCAGCAGGCATATGGGTAGACTGTGGTTCAAAAAATGAAACTCCTGAAAACAACGGAATCTCACATTTCATCGAGCACATGATGTTTAAAGGCTCACGTGCAAGAACACCTGCTCAGCTTGCTCACGATATGGACATGTTAGGAGCTATGATGAACGCTTTCACTTCAAAAGAAAATACATGTTACCATGTTAAATGTCTTGATGACGACCTGTATTCAGCGCTTGATATATTAAGCGAGATGTTTTTAAACCCTCTTTTATCTCCCTCAGCAATAGAACAGGAAAAACGTGTTATAATTGAAGAGATAGGTATGTATC
>CALXUL010000120.1 GCA_944391635.1 uncultured Clostridia bacterium
AACTTTCATATTCATTAACTAATACAATATCATATTTTGTGCCTGAACTTCCGGTAGATAAAAATGTGATTTCACCATAATCTATATCCAAGAGCGAAGCATCAAACTTTACTGCAACACCGTTATATATAATACACATATCCGGTCTTAAAGATATTGTTTTAGATTCATTATACTTCAATTTATCCTCTGATACCGACACAATATCCTTTGCATCAACCAAAAGCGTCTGCGCCTTGCCGTCTGCAACAGCATAAATCAATTTTTCTTTAAAATCACCGCTGTCGGTACATACAGCCTCAACATCATACCCAAGAAGCGCACCTGACATAGAATCACCTTCATAATACTCTACATCATCAATTCTTATACTGCCTACACCACAGGCACTTGCTGAATAATAAAGCCCAGTGCAGTCATTCGCTGTAACCCTGCCTTCTACCATCTTCCAATTATGATAGCTTAAAGTGGTCTTATCCTCACTTTCCTTAAATACCATATTTAAGCCCGATATACCCGACATCTCCATAAGCTTACAGCTAAATGAATTATATATAAGTTTTGCAAGTTCACCCTTGGTTATATTTTCACCGGCAAGAGTAAGACCGTCTAATAACCCTGCTCTTTGTGCAGTTCTTCGTACATCTTCACCGCTTGAGTCAAGATACACCTTATAATTCATTACATATAACATCAGTCTAATTGCCTGGGTAGCGTCTGCTTTTTCCTCCGGGTAAAACATTCTGTCTTCACCGACTGTAATAAATCCCAAATTTACTGCCTCGTCAATCTGGCTAAAAGCATAATAACTTTCCGGCACATCCTGAAACCTGCGCTGCCCATCGCCGGTATTGCTATTTCTTAAATTCATCAGGATTCTTACCAGTTCAGCGTTATCCACCAAATCATCCGGGAAAAATTCCTTGCTGTTCTCAGCTTCCATAAACCCAAGTCCGCATACCAGGTCTATCTCCTTTGAAAACCTTTCTACATCTTCCCATTTTTCTGCAAAAACCGGCAGCTGTATCATTGCAATAATCAGCATTACCGCCAGAAATCTTATATTATGCTTCATTACCACATACCTCGCTTAATATATATTCACGCGTTTCTTCGTCAAGCTTAAATTCCTCGCCCTGACCGAAAATGTAATAAATTCCGTCCTCTTCTACATATTCTTTACCCAAAAAATCGCACAAAGTCCTAAACGGAATATATGATGTACCGCCATCCAGTTTCATATTCACACCAAATTTCCGGTATACGCCATCAAATGCAATTTTATTATCTCCTACAATGTATTCCAAGACCGCACCGCTTTGATTTGTCAAAGAGGCTGTTTTTGTCTGTTCATCATAGCCTACCGTTCCGCCTAAGACAGATGCTGTCAAGCGCAGCGGTACCATCAAACGCCCTTCATCCTCATATGCATCAAAATCCATAGATGATCCGTTTAAGTAAATCTTATTCTCATCACGGCATATAAAGGTAAGACTTGAAATTAAATAGCTTTTATCTGTGCCCCTTATTACCGGTACTTTATAGAGTGTAGTATCCGAATCAACAAAATACGCGTTACCTTTTGAATCAAGACCAGAAAACTGCGGTGATGTTTCAAAAGGCGGGTCGCATATAATCTCAAGTGTTTCCGGGTCAACTATCTTACCCTCTATTATAAGGTATCCGCTTTTCTCATCAAACTGCATCATATATTCATGCCAGAGCTGAGAATTTGTTCCGGCATTTACTTCAAAACTTGTACCCCATACCTTTTGACGTATTATCTCGAGCGTATCCGGATCCATAACAAAATATGCGCCGGCTACCGCTCCGTACAGCATCCCGTCAGGACCAATCTTTAAGCCGTGTACTGCTCCAATATTTCCGTTTATTCCGTCAATTGATATTTCGACTTCTTTAATTACCTGTCTTGTATCCATATCAAATGCAAAAACTTTTGCTGTTTTTGTAAGCGGCACAGAATTAGTTCCTCCCGAAACAGTTGTCCCGCCATAAATAATATTGTCTTTATGAGTAACAGTAAGCGGTGTCTGATTCTTTATTAAATCATAATATACTTCCGTTTCATACGTATTTACATCAATTAAAGTAAGTGCTCCGCTGACTTTGCTTGCTTTTGGCAATGTTCCTATCACAAGCTTATCCCCCACTATATCCATCGCAAAAGGTCTATCCTGGTCATAACCTATTGAGCCTATTTTTATAGGATTTGCACCGGAACCTATCTCTCCTGCAGCCGTGGAATACGGCTTTGATGTATCCATTTCAAATATCTGTGCACCAGAATAATCACCATGATAAATTTTGCCTGTACTGTAGTCAGATACAATTCCCTCGCCTTGTTCAGCTGCAAAATATTCCTTCTCGCCGGTATCCGGGTTTACCACAACGCCGTTTGAACCTTTAAATGCCATAATATAGACTCTATCATCACAACCTACCTTAGTTATCCTGCGTGTAAGCGGTGAGCCGGTTAAAACCACATCAATTCTCTTCATTTTTGACGTTTGGGTGTTTAAAATATAAATGTTCCCGTTATACTGTGCCGTCAAAAATGAATACCCCGGAAAATCCGGATGGTCAAATTTTATGAATCGCCCGTTTCCTCTTAAATGCGAACCATACTGAAGGTCTGGATAATCTGTTATTTCAAGTGTTTCAACATCGATACTATGGAAACAATTGTCCCACAAATAATAATATTTCCCCTCAAAAATATCCGTCATCCCAGAAGTCTTAAACTGGAAAGTCTTATCTTCCCATTTTTCTGTTTCGGTATTCCAAATATATGCTCTGCTTCCATTTTGACGCTCATGGATGTTTGCGAAAATATACTTTCCGCCGGCATATATATATGAACCGCCGATTATCTGGTCATTAGTCGGGTCGGGTAGTGCGGTTTTTTCACCTGTATATTTATTTACCCTATACACATGCGTTGATCCGCCGTCTGTCGCAGCATATGCCCCTCCAACATATATATAATCACCTAAAACATCAGCTCTGTATAAACTTATACACTCAGGAGCAAGCGTTGCTATGACACTCACCTCTTTTGTTTCAGGTTTCATTCCGAACAAATTTCCAGTATGGCTTACAGTACCATATACCATCTGGGTTTCTTCATCAAATACTAATCCTGTAATATTTCCGCTTATATATGTTGGCGCCGTACCAATTAATACCGGTGTTTTAACTGCCGGATCATACTCTACAACCTTATTCCCCACGCCAAAATAAATTACTCCTGCCTCATTTACACAGCCGCAATAGGTATAGCCAGTAAAATCAAGATAAAAGGTATGTATTATTTTTTCAGCATTTATGTCCACTACCTGTA
>CALXUL010000121.1 GCA_944391635.1 uncultured Clostridia bacterium
GTTAAGAATAAACTTAACAATACACCCGATAAAAAGACCTGTTGCAGGCGTATAAATCTTACCGCAGCCTTGAAGTGAACCGGATATTGTCTGATTGAGTGCAATAAATATAAGAGAAATTGCTGAAAGCTGCAAAAGGTCATAGCCGTTTGGTGCGGTGGGATAAAGCAATTGGTAAATTGGTTTTCCGAGCGCAATAAATCCCGCTGCACAAGGCAGAATTATAAGAATTGAAATTAGCAGCGAAAAGGACACTTTGTTTGAAGCCTCACGCTTATTACCAAGTGCAAGCGCCTCTGAAAGACTCGGAACAAGCACGGTTGCAAATGCGATATTCAGCGCAATCGGAAGGTTTATGAGGGTGTCGCTTTTAGAGAGCATTCCTGACAGACGGGCTACTTCATCATTAAGAGCATCGGCAGAGGGATTGATGATTGCAGCGACACCATCATGCGCTGGTATCATTTGTGAAAAAGCAGCTTGAATGCCGCGAGTTATAGTTGCAGTGTCGACATTTCTGTTTATGGCAGAAATAATAGAACCCAATGAAATTGGTATTGAAACAAGGAGTATGGATTTGCAGACCGACAGAAAGGATTTTTCTATGGTTTGCACAGATTGGCTGTTTATAGCAATATCAATGGAATTCTTCTTTTTAGTATAAAATATAAGGAGATATAAAAAGCTAAGAATGGTGGCAATTGAGGTTGCAAGATTTGCGCCTGCTGCCAGAAGCTGTGCTTTTATGGTATCGTTTTGATAAAATGTCATAGACGCCATAATCATAACAATTCCAATAGAGAAGATGCATTTAAAAACTTGTTCTAAAATCTGTGAGCTGGAAGTTGCACTCATATCTTTCATACCATTAAAATATCCACGCACAACTGACGAAACACATACAAAGAGTATTGATGGTGAGAGCGCCATTAATACATATTTTGCACCCGGCATACTAATTGCCACAGTAGCAATCCATTCTGCACCGAAAAACATAGCCGCAGTGCATAAAAGTCCTATTACAGAAAATAATATAAGTGCAGTTCTGAAGATTCTGTGTGCACCGCGGGCATCGCCCAAGGCAAAGCGTTCAGATGTCATTTTTGCAATGGCATTTGGAATTCCGACTGAAGACAGTGCAAGAAGAAGGGTGTAGAAGTTAAATCCTGCTGAATAAAAGCCGTTTGCGGTGTCGCCAAAACCATTGATATTGATTATAACCATACGGTATATCATACCGAGAATTTTTACTGCAAATTGTGCAAATAGTATTATTGATACATTTTTCATAAAAGATTGCTTGTTATCTTGACGTATATTCATAGCATTTCGTCCTTTTCGCATTATTACATAAAGGCTATTATATAACTATTTTTTTTCTATATCAATAAATTTCAAAAAATTTAATATAAATTTAATAAAATAGAATTAAGAAAAAATTACAAATTTTACATGAATTTTACATAAAACAACTTGAATTTATATATCGCAGCAATGTATAATAATAAAAGGTATATAATGTGTGGGAGGTAGATTATGAATATTTTTTCTGTTTTTTCATTGTTAGGAGGCCTTGCGTTCTTTTTATACGGAATGCGTGTTATGGGAAATGGTCTTGAAAAAATGGCAGGAGGACGTCTGGAAAGGGTGCTTGAAAGCCTTACTGCAAATAAGGCTATGGGCGTACTTCTGGGTCTTGGCGTAACGGCAATAATCCAGTCCTCTTCAGCGACAACTGTTATGGTTGTGGGCTTTGTAAACTCCGGAATTATGCGCCTGTCCCAGGCGATAGGGGTTATAATGGGTGCGAATATAGGTACAACAGTAACATCCTGGATATTGAGTCTTACTAATATAAGCGGAGATGGTTTTTTAATAAATCTGCTCAAACCTGCAAACTTTTCACCTCTTATTGCTGCGGTCGGTGTGATAATGATTTTATTTTCAAAAAGCAGCAAAAAGCAGGATATTGGTATGATAATGACAGGATTTGCGATTTTGATGACTGGGATGGAAATAATGAGCGCAGCAGTTGAGCCTCTTGCAGATATTCCAGAATTTGCAAATTTCCTGATACTGTTTAGTAATCCGTTTTTCGGAGTACTTGCAGGTGCAGTTTTGACGGCAGTAATACAGTCATCTTCTGCATCGGTAGGTATTTTGCAGGCGCTTTCTGCGACAGGAAGCATTACATTTGGAACAGCAATTCCGATAATACTTGGTCAGAATATAGGTACATGTGTTACAGCACTTATTTCTTGCGTTGGGACTAAAACAAATGCAAAAAGGGCTGCATTTGTACATTTATACTTTAATATAATTGGTACGGTATTATTCTTATCTATTTTTTATGCATTAAATGCTATAATTGATTTTAAGTTTATGGGAGACAGTGTTAACGCGGTAAGTATTGCTGTCGTACATACGCTGTTTAATCTTATTACAACATCCGTACTTTTGCCGTTTACAAAACAGCTCGAACGGCTTGCTAAATTGACGGTGAAGGATGATGATGAAGGTAATAATGACTTTGCACTTCTTGATGAACGTTTTCTTCAGAGTCCATCCTTTGCCGTTGAAAGATGTACAATTTTGACAGAGCGTATGGCAGAGCTTGCCAAGAATACTATTTTAACTGCACTTGGAATGATAGATAATTACGATAAAGAAAAAATGCAGCAGATAGCGGAAAATGAAGATAGAGTGGACAAGTATGAGGATAGAATCGGAGATTATCTTGTTAAAATTGCAAGTAAGGATTTGAGCGAAAATGATTCTGAAACAGTTACTCTGCTCTTGCAGTCAATAGGTGATTTTGAAAGAATTTCGGACCATGCTGTAAATATTTCAGAATCATCGCTGGAATTGTTTGAAAAGAATAAGTGCTTTTCAGAGGAAGCAAAAGCAGAACTGTCAGTGGTATGTTCTGCTGTTTCGGATATTGTTAATATGGCAATTAAAGCATTTGTAAAACGAGATGTGGAATACGCTAAATGCGTGGAGCCGCTTGAGGAAGTAGTGGACGAGTTGTGCAGAGACATTCGAAGCCGCCATATTGTAAGATTGCAGCAGGGTGAGTGTACTATTGAAACAGGGTTTGTTTATACCGATCTTTTAACCGGTATTGAGAGGGTATCTGACCACTGTTCAAATATTGCCATAAGCATAATTCAGTATGACGATGATGATGGCGTATCACATGAATTTGCTCATGAAATAAAGATGAGAGGAAAGCTTTATAAAAGCAAGTACAGTGAATACAGGGAAAAATACTCACTATCTAAGTAAAAAAGATAAAAGGGTGATATATTATGTCATTAATATACTGTGTCGAGGATGATGACGGAATAAGGGAACTTATAAGCTGCGCACTCCATTCCGGAAGCTATGAGGTGCAAACTTTTGCAAAAGCAGGATTGCTGTATTCGGCGCTCCAAAATAGGGTGCCTGACTTGATTCTGCTGGACATAATGCTGCCTGACGAAGACGGGATTTCCATATTAAAGAAAATTAAAAGAAATGGCCAGGTTTGTGATGTGCCGGTTATTATGCTTACAGCAAAGTCATCCGAAATAGATAAGGTTCAGGGGCTTGAGGCTGGCGCTGATGATTATATAACTAAGCCGTTTGGCGTGATGGAACTTTTATCGAGAATAAAAGCCGTATTGCGGCGTGTTAATAAGAATACAACGGGTTCAAAAAGTATATCTATTGGTCAGGTTACTCTTGATTATAAGAAAAGACGCGTAATGTGCGGAGATAAGGAGATATATTTGACTGCACGTGAGTTTGATCTGCTTGCCTGCCTGATGGAAAATGCAGGTTATGTGATGACACGTGATACGCTGATGAATAAGGTATGGGGATATGATTATGAGGGAATAACAAGGACAGTAGATGTGCATATAAAATCTGTGCGGAAAAAACTTGAAGAAGCCGGTATGATTGATTTTGTAAAAACCGTACGCGGCGTAGGATATAAGGTAGAGGAAAACGATGCAAAGACAGATTTATAAAGCAATATCATTTGCCGTTGGCGCGGCTGTGCTTGTTTTTGGGATAATAGCGTCATTAATATGCTACAATTATTATCAGGGATTTGTAAAAGGTGATATGCGTCATGCCTGTGATTTGCTCATACAGGAACAGTTACAGCCGCAGGAACTTTACGAACGGTTATCCGAAGCTTTGGATTATAATGTTCGGGTTACCTTTATTTCCGAAACAGGCGATGTGATTTACGATAGTTCCGAGGATGTTAAAGAAAATCATATAAACCGTAAAGAGGTAGCAGAAGCTCTTATAAACGGCAAAGGAGACGCTGCAAGGCACTCAGTTACAGCTAATACTTTTATGTATTACTATGCAGTAAAGTATCAGGATGGAATAATACGGTTTGCAAGGGAATACAGCGGTGCTATGCAGATTTTGCTGTTAATGTTTGCTGTAATGTTTGTAATAGGCGGCGCGACAGTGCTGATATCTTCAGTTTTATCAGTAAATGTATCAAGGCGATTAGTCGAACCAATAAATCAGCTTGCAAAACAACTTGAAACAGTAGATATTCCTGGAGCTGAGCCAATCAGGCTCAGGAATGACTGTATTGAGCTTACGCCAGTTGTATCAAGAATAGAAGCAATGTATGACAACATGATATTGCAGCTTGAAGCAGTTCAAAAAACAGCGCGTATTCGCCGTGAATTTTCCGCAAATGTATCTCATGAACTAAAAACGCCACTTACTACTATAAAAGGGTTTGGTGAAATGCTTGCAAGCGGGATAATAAGTGACGGTGAAGAGGTAAAGCGCTACGGAGGGACTATTTTCAGGGAAAGTGAAAGACTGCTTGGATTGATTAATGATATAATAAAGATTTCAGAGGTGGAAGAAGGCACGCAGAAAACCCTGCCGTTTTCAGAGGCAGATATTTATAATATAGCGGAGGAATCAGTAAAATGCCTTGAAGTTCAGGCGCAAAAACATGATGTAAAAGTTTTCCTTGAAGGCTCTGAGTGCAAAATGTGGGTACAGGAACGTTATATGATGGAGATGATTTTAAACCTTATTGATAATGCGATAAAGTATAATAAGCCGGGCGGAACTGTATGGGTACAAATTAATGAAGTACCCGATGGTTGTCAGATTAAGGTGCGTGATAACGGTATAGGAATACCGATAGAGCATCAGCAAAGAATATTTGAACGTTTTTACAGAGTAGATAAAAGCCGTTCAAAATTAACAGGTGGTACAGGGTTGGGGCTTGCAATTGTGAAGCATATTGCGGCACTGCATCATGGAACAATAAGTGTTTTTTCAAGACCGGGAGAGGGCACGGAAATAACTGTTAAACTCCCGCGAGAAAAAAATGAAAATAAATGAAAAAAATTGAAAAAAAACACTTGACATTTATGTGCCGGGCGTGTATAATATTAAGAGTCCGGTGATTTGGCGGTATAGCTCAGTTGGCTAGAGCATGCGGTTCATACCCGCAGTGTCAGTGGTTCAAATCCACTTACCGCTACCAAAATACGGTAGACCATTTGGTTTGCCGTATTTTTTGTGCAAAGAAAACCGGCTTCATCTAAAATAGATGAAACCGGAAATATAAATTTTAATAATACCAAGAATTATCTTTTAAGCTGTACATCTTTTTCGTATTGTTTTACATCATCAAGCCAGCTAAGCCCAACGCCCTTCCCAGTTTTATCACAGTAATAATCCCAAACAAGAGAGAATGGAGCAGCCTTAAATTCCTGGACAAAAGCAAGACGTGAGCTGACATCGCCGTCTGCTTCTATTTTCTTCATTGTATCAATAGGCTGAAGCAAAGCGTTTAAAATAGCCTTTCTTGTATTTCTCAAACCTGCAACCCAAGCAACAATTCTATTAATAGATGCATCAAAGAAATCGGTAGCAATATATGTATTTGAAAGCTTTCCGAGGCGTACAAGCTCTTCCATTATTGACTTCGTTTCATCGTCATATGCAACAACGTGGTCTGAATCCCAGCGTACGGGTCTTGAAACGTGCAGAAGTACTGAATTGCTGAAAGCATATATAGCGCCTAATTTTGCAGAAACCATTTCTGTGGGATGATAATGTCCCGTGTCAAGCGTCATAATTATGTGGTCTATATTTTTCTGCATTACATATGCCATACAGAACTCATGTGAGCCGGCGGTAAATGACTCAGCGCCGATGCCGAATACTTTTGATTCAATTCCATCGATAACACCCTTTACATCCTTTGTTGCTTCAAAAATTTCGTCATAGCTTTTTTTGAGCTGAAGTCTTGGAGTGAGTGTATCAACAGGAAATTCTTTGTCGCCGTCAGGAGTCCAGTGGTTTATAACACAGGGCTTGCCGGTTCTTTCATAGAAATACTGACCAATTCTGCGGCATCTTTTCCCGTGCTCAACCCAAAACGCGCGAATATCTTCATCTGAAGAAGATAAAGTTGCTTTTTCACTTTTGGGATGTGAAAAATATGTAGGATTAAAGTCAATACCGATACCTTTTTGACATGCCCAATCTGCCCAAGCTTCAAAATGCTTTGGCTCTATTTCATTGCGGTCAACAAATGTATCTGCCTCAAGATAGTTTGCATGAAGATTGATTTTAAGTTCACCGGGAATATATGACATTGCTTTTTCAATATCCTGACGAAGTTCGGATGCGTTTCTTGCTGCACCGGGATAGTTACCTGTTGTCTGAATACCACCGGTAAGCCCGCCGTCACGTTTTTCAAATCCTGCAACATCAT
>CALXUL010000122.1 GCA_944391635.1 uncultured Clostridia bacterium
AATAGTTAAGCCAGTTTGAAAATAAAAGGCTCGCATGTGAACGCCAACGGACGATTGGGCGTTTTGTAGGGTCATCATTGGGAAAATAATGACGTGGAATTTCAGGATTCAGACCACGGTCAAGATCGCGCCTGTATTCGTCTGCAAGAGTATTTGCGTCATATTCCGAATGCCCTGTTACAAAAATTCTGCGTCCGCCTTTGGTAAATACGATATATACGCCAGCCTCTGCCGATTCGGCAAGAATTTCAAGTTCAGGTACCTTTTTTATATCCTCAGCCCGCACTTCGGTGTGCCGGGAATGAGGCGCATAAAATTCGCTGTCAAAACCGCGTACAAGTTTTGCTGTACTGCGATTAACTTTATGTAAAAATACTCCGCTGCATTTTTTATCAAGCGTATATTTGTTGACACCGTAATGGTAGTAAAGTCCTGCCTGTGCTGCCCAGCAAATGTGAAGTGTTGAGGTTACGTGCGTTTTTGACCATTCCATTATCTCGACCAGTTCATCCCAATAATCAACGTCACAAAAATCAAGGTTTTCAACCGGTGCGCCGGTAATTATCATACCGTCATATTTTTGCGATTTTATATCCCTGAAACTTTTGTAAAAGGTGCGAAGATGTTCAGCGGGCGTATTTTTTGAAGTGTGCGAATCCATCGTAAGAAGGTCAATTTCCACATGCAGCGGCGAATTGGACAAAAGCCGCAGAAGCTGGGTTTCGGTTGTGATTTTTGTAGGCATGAGGTTAACAATGGCTATTTTGAGCGGACGTATATCCTGATGCATGGCTCTTGTTTCGCTCATTACAAATACGTTTTCATTCCTAAGCTGGCGTGTTGCCGGAAGCTTGTCCGGGACTCTTATAGGCATTGTTCCTACCTTCTTTCTTAACCGGGTAAAATTTTTCCTTTTGATTATAGCATATTTTGCGTCAATTTACAAGAATATTTTATTATACCTGTGGAATAATTACAATATGCGGTATAAGGAGGAATGTTTTTTGGATAAAGACAGCGCGGAATTAGAAAATAACGATGAGAGTAAACGTCTTGAAAGCATTTACCAGCTTGGAATGGTAGAAACGGAAAATTCACATGGTAAAATTAAGAGTCTAAATATAATAGGTACGATTGAGGGGCACAGTCTGCTCCCGTCAGGGACAAAATCGACTAAATATGAGCACGTACTTCCGCAGCTTGTAGGAATAGAGGAAGATGAAGATATAGACGGGCTTTTGATTCTGCTTAATACTGTCGGCGGCGATGTAGAGGCAGGACTTGCGATTTCTGAGATGATTGCCGGAATGAAGAAACCAACGGTATCGCTTGTTTTGGGCGGAAGTCATTCAATAGGTGTACCGCTTGCGGTGAGTGCGAATTATTCATTTATCGTCCCGTCTGCAACAATGACTATTCACCCTATGAGAATTACAGGGGTGGTTATAGGGGTGATGCAGACTTTTCGTTATTTGTCAAAAATGCAGGATAGGATAATTGATTTTATTGTCCGCAACTCAAATATAGGTTATGACGAATTTAAGAAACTTATGCTGGCTACTGATGAAATAGCCAATGATGTGGGAAGCGTACTTTTCGGGGAGCAGGCAGTAAAATGCGGTTTAATAGATAGTGTAGGAGGACTCAAGGACGCGCTTGACAAGTTGTATTCACTTATAGATGAGCAAAAGTAAATTTTGGTTGAAAAAGCTGCGGTATTATGTTATAATATCTCTCGAAATAAAAGAGATTATCAAGGACAGTGAAAAGAATGATAAGATATTTTACCGCAGGGGAAACACACGGACCATGCCTTACTGCAATAGTTGAAGGATTGCCGGCTGGTGTTTATATAGAAAAAGGAAAGATTGACGCACAGCTCGCCAAGCGCCAGAAAGGCTATGGCAGAGGCGGGCGTATGCTTATTGAGAAAGATACGGCAGAGATTTTATCCGGCGTGCGCGGCGGCGTCAGCCTTGGAGGTCCGGTGACGATAAGAATTGAAAACCGTGATTGGAAGAACTGGTCGGAGATAATGGGCGCATGGGAGTCGAACGGAAAAAAGGAAGTGACCTGCCCAAGACCCGGACATGCCGACCTTACGGGCGGAATGAAATATGCACACAGCGACCTTCGCAATGTACTTGAACGTGCAAGTGCACGTGAAACTGCGGCAAGAGTTGCGGTTGGTGCGCTGGCAAGACAGGTGCTTGAACCTTTCGGGATTAAGTTTTTGTCAAGAGTTGTGAGTATCGGAAAGATTGAGGATAGACCTGACATTCTTGATGAGGCATTTTATGAGCGTGCGGCGGTTTCTGAAGTGGGATTTGGTAATGAAAATGCCGAGAAAGAAGCCAAAGCATATATTGATGAAGTAAAAAAAATGGGTCAGACTGTGGGCGGAATTGTAGAAACAACTGTTACCGGACTTGTGCCGGGACTTGGCAGTTATGTTCAGTTTGACAGAAAACTTGACGCGAGGCTTGCCGCTGCTGTTATGAGCATACAGGCAATAAAGGGCGTTGAGATTGGTCTTGGCTTTGAAGCGGCGCGGATAGAGGGAGCAAAAGCTCATGACGAAATCTTTTACGACGGCGGATTTAAGAGAAAGACAAATAATGCCGGGGGCATAGAAGGCGGAATGACTAACGGAGAGCCGGTTATTGTAAGAGCGGCAATGAAACCTATTCCGACGCAGTATTCCCCGCTTATGACAGTAGAAATTAGAGATAAGTCTCCGAAAAAGGCGTCTGTAGAGAGGTCGGATGTATGTGCAGTGCCTGCTTGCTCGGTGGTTGTGGAAAATGTGATTGCAACGGTAATTGCTGACGCATTTTTGGAAAAATTCGGTAATGACTCTATGGAAGATATAAAATATTCATATGATGGGTATGTTAAAAGAATAAAACAATATTAAATAAAGAATAAACAACAGATAAAGGGGGTGGCGGATTTGACCGATACAGAGATGGTATCACGTATTAAAAAAGGTGATATGAAGGCATTTGATGAGCTTATGCATATGTATGATAAGCGTGTGGCAAATATCGCCTATTCCTTTTTGTCGGATAAAGAAGATGCACTTGATGCGGCTCAGGAGGTTTTTGTACGGGTGTACAAAAATATTTCGTCTTTCCGCGGTGACAGCAGCGTATCAACCTGGATTTTCAGGATTACTAAAAATGTTTGCAATGACTTTTTAAGAAAAAGGCGGGCAGTGGTGCAAAGCCTTGATGATACTGAAGAAGACGATAAGCCTTTAGAGATAGCAGATGATTCTCCGGGACCGGAGCAGGTTGCCGAGCGGAATGAAAAGATTGACGCACTCAGAAACGCGATAGCAAAGCTTGATGAAAATCAGAGGATGGTTTTGACATTGTATGATATAAACGGTATGTCATATGAGGAAGTTGCAAAAATTATTCAATGCCCTGTCGGTACGGTAAAATCGCGGCTTTACCGCGCCAGGGAATCCCTTAAAAAAATTCTTTACGAAAACAGGGAACTTTTTTTATAACTTTACGTCTAACCAAATAGAGGAAAGGAGGAAAATAAAATGAAAAGCTGTGAAGAATGGCAATCGCAGATAGAAGCATATCTTGATGATGCGCTTGTTAGAGAAGAAAAGCAGCGTTTTGAAGCACATATTTCTTCCTGTTCCGAATGCAAGGAGGCTCTCAGATTTGCACGCTCGATAAGAGAGGCGCTTTCTGATATGCCGGACATAGAAATTCCGGATGATTTTTGTGAATCTGTACACAAACGAATCGCTACGGAAACGGGGGTTAGACGGGGACTCGGTACTTATGCAAAACGGTATGGCGCGCTTGCGGCGTGCGTAATACTTGCGGTAGTAATAAAAAGCGGAGTTAGTTGGTTTGAATTTGCCGATAAGGACACTTTGCCAGAGGAATCGTTATACAGTGATACTGTATCCGATACCCAGCAGCCTACCCAGCAACCAATTGTATTGCAGACGGAAGATATGGAAGAAGACAGCGGAAAAACCACTCCTACCAATGAAAAAACCGCTGATACAGCGGAACTTGAGAAAAACAACAGCGGTACTTCGGCAGTCGCTGATGCCGCAAAATCAAAACAGAATACAAAGCAGGCACTAAGTCCAGAAAAAAGTACAGAACCTGTGCAGAATATACCATCACAGGAACCGCAGCAAACTTCTGAGGCGCCAGCGGAGCCTGAAAAGGTAATGCAGACGGAAGAAGGCACAGGAGCTATTTCATCAGGACAGCAGAAGGAAACACAAAATATAGAGTCGCGTGATAGGTCTGCAGAACAGAATTTATCCGAAACAGACAAGCAAGGTCAGCCAGCTGCGGCAAATTATATTATTGAAGAAGGTCAAACAACACCGCCTCCGGTTTTAGGAGCACAGCAGGATGTTTCTTTAGAGCAGACCGAAGAAAAGGTTTCATCAGGCGGTGGGGGCAGTTCATCAGCTGCAATGTACAGTTCAGCTAATTCCATTGCAGAGTTGGTTGTTTCTCAAAATGATGTTATAGAAACGGAACAGGTGGCTTTAAAATATGCCGAAAGGCTTGAGGACGGAAGCTTTTGTGCAGATGCAGATAGTTATGCGGCATTTTTGAACCATTTGGATGCGATAGGAATCGAGTATTCCGAATCGGCAGAAAGTTCTTTGAATATAGTATTTACAATTCGTTCAAGATAAGAAGCAATGTAAAGAATAAAAACGGTTTAGCAAGTTTGTAAAGCTTGCTAAACCGTTTTTTTTAACTTGCCGCTAATGAAATGTAACAGGAATATCTGAGCTTTGTTACAGTTTAATGATATATTAAAAATTATCTTGCATTAACAGATAACCTATGATATACTTTTGTCTAACAAATTATAAAAAAACAAGGAGGAATTATTTTTTATGGACGCGACCTCAGATGGCAGTTCAATTACATTTCAATTAATGCTTTTGCTGATTTTTACCCTTATGAACGCATTTTTTGCAGGTGCAGAAATGGCGGTGGTATCGGTAAACAGGAACCGTATACGTATGCTTGCAGAGGAAGGGAACAGAAAAGCAAAAGTAATCCAAAGTCTTTTTGATGATTCAACGAAATTTTTATCAACTATCCAAGTGGCAATTACATTTGCCGGGTTCTATTCAAGTGCGTCGGCGGCGTCGGGTATATCACCGGTACTGGCAGGCTGGATGGCAGGGTTTAATATTCCATACAGCAGCGTTATCGCACATAATGGGGTAACTTTAGTTCTGATGTTTTTTAATCTGGTGTTCGGCGAGCTTGTTCCAAAGCGGATTGCATTGCAGAAATCAGAATTTTTCTGTATGATGACAGTTATGCCGATTCATTATATTTCTATTGTATTATCACCATTTATAAAGCTTTTGTCGGTGTCTACAAAGGCTGTATTAAGGCTCTTAAAGCTTAGGACAGATGACGCAGATGAGGCGGTTACCGAAGATGAAATCCGTGCGATGATGAAGATAGGTCTTGAAAATGGGACTTTTGATAATAATGAGAAAGAAATGATAGATTCGGTATTTGAATTTGACCGCAAGCCGGCGCGTGAGTTAATGGTGCCAAGACAAAAGGTATTTGCGATTGATATTGATGAGCCGATAGAGGAAATGATTGATGAGATTCTGGAAACCAGACATTCAAGAATACCGGTATATGAAGAGGATATAGACAAAATAATAGGAATACTCCAGGTTAAAGATGTGATGATACGGCTTAGAAAAGGCACTATTGGGCAGGGTGAAATCCGCAGTATGCTCAAAAAGCCGTATTTTGTACCTGAGAAAAAGGATGCGGCAGAACTATTCCGGCAGATGCAGCAGCACAGGATGCATATGGCTGTCCTGCTTGATGAATATGGCGGCTTTTCGGGAATTGTTACAATTGAGGATTTGGTTGAAGAAATTATGGGTGACATAAACGAGGAGTATGAAAATGTTGAGCCGGAAATTCAGCAGGTAAAGGAAAATGAATATATTATTGATGCCTCGGTTAGTATTGATGACATTAATGAGATGTTTGGTTTGAAGCTTGAATCTGAATACTATGACACTATATCGGGATATATTATAGAGCAGCTCGGATATATACCAAATGAGCAAAAGGGCGGTACGGTCAATGTTGAGGGCTGTGTTTTTACAATATTAGAGGTCAAGGGCAATACAATACAAAAAATTCATATGAAAAGAGAAAATGTAAAAGAATAATGGGTTTATGTGTGAATTACGCTTATATATTGACAGATTGGTTAAAATGTGATAATATTAAACAAAATTTACTGCTGTTTATATAGGTGTTGAGGCGGTAGATAATGATTTGTAACTTTGCGTGCAGGAATTAGCAGCAAAACAAACAAAAAAATAGAAGGGGTGTTTTTCCAAAATGAGAAAATTGGTAAAATTAGCGAGTATGATTATGGCGTTGACTGTTGCCTTGACAGCAGTTTCCGGCTGTGGCGGAACAACTGAAGGTACAGGCGAAAATGGCAGCGCTGCAACGATTAAACTCGGAGGTATAGGACCTATAACAGGCGGACAGGCTATTTACGGAAATGCCGTTGAACGCGGAATGAAAATAGCTATAGATGAAGTAAACGCAAAAGGCGGAATCCAGTTTGAACTTCGTTTTGAAGATGATGAAAATGACGCTGAAAAATCAATAAATGCATATAACAAGCTGAAGGACTGGGGAATGCAGATACTTGTAGGTACTGTTACAACTACACCGTGTATAGCAGTTTCTGCAAAGTCAAATGAGGACAAGGTATTTACTCTTACACCGTCTGCATCATCTACCGATGTAATAGGCGGACAGCCGGATAAAGACGGTAATGTTACTATCCCCAGAAAAGAAAATATTTTCCAGATGTGCTTTACCGACCCGAACCAGGGTGTTGCTTCAGCACAGTATATAAGTGAAAAGCAGCTTGGTTCAAAAATCGGTATAATATATAATAGTTCAGACGCGTATTCTACCGGAATTTATCAGAAATTTGAAACTGAAGCAAAAGAACTTGGGCTTAATATCGTAAGCGTTAAAAGCTTTACCGATGACTCAGCTACCGACTTTAATTCACAGCTTAACGATATTAAAGCAGCAGGCGCAGATTTGCTCTTCCTGCCTATATACTATACACCTGCATCATTGATTCTTTCCCAGGCATCTAAAATGCAGTATGAGCCGATGGTATTCGGTGTTGACGGAATGGATGGAATCCTTACTGTTGAGAACTTTGATACATCTTTGGCAGAGGGCGTAATGCTTCTTACACCGTTTACTGCTGACGCAGAAGACGAGATGACAAAGAGTTTTGTTTCCAAGTATCAGGAACTTTATAACGAAACCCCGAACCAGTTTGCAGCAGACGGTTATGACTGTATTTTAGCTCTGTATGATGCTTGCACAAAGCAGAATATTACTCCGGATATGAGCGCAGAAGAAGTAAGCCAGAAGTTGGTTGAGCAGTTTACAAGTGCAGACTTTTCAATCAACGGTCTTACCGGTACTGATATGAAATGGTCAGAAACAGGTGAAATTTCAAAGGCACCTAAGGGAATGGTTATACAAAACGGCGTATATGTAGGAATGTAATTGATACGTTTTGTGATAGTATTTTGACAAAAAGGTTATTGCAAAAACGAGGCGGTTACTATTTGTAACCCCTCTTTTGCATTTATATTAACAAAACAGTTTTTGAGGTGTGACGATGGATTTTATTTCTAACCTGATAAACGGAATAAGTCTGGGAAGTGTATATGCGATAATTGCATTAGGCTATACAATGGTTTATGGTATAGCTAAAATGCTTAATTTTGCACACGGTGATGTAATAATGGTAGGTGCGTACATATCATTTTGTTCGACCACATACCTGAATCTTCCGCCTGTTGTGTCACTGTTGATAGCGATGGTTGTATGTACCGTTCTGGGTGTGGTGATAGAAGCGCTTGCATATAAGCCGCTTAGAAAAGCGTCTTCTCTTGCGGTGCTGATAACAGCGATAGGCGTGAGCTATTTCCTGCAGAATGCGGCTCTGCTGATTTGGGGAAGCGCGCCAAAATCATTCAGTTCCATTGTAAAAATGGATGCGCTGTCATTGTTTGACGGTCAGCTTATAATAACCGCAGAAACAATTGTTACAGTTGCCGCGTGTATTGTTATAATGATTGCTTTGACACTGTTTACAAAAAAAAGCAAGATGGGTAAGGCAATGCGTGCGGTATCGGAGGATAAGGACGCGGCGGAATTAATGGGAATAAATGTTAACGTAACCATTTCGGTGACCTTTGCAATAGGAAGTGCGCTTGCGGCAGTTGCAGGCGTGCTGCTTTGCTCGTCATACCCTTTGCTGCTTCCGACGACCGGTTCAATGCCGGGTATAAAGGCATTTACCGCAGCAGTATTCGGAGGTATCGGCTCGATACCCGGAGCTATGATTGGCGGTATACTTTTGGGTATTATAGAGATATTCAGCAAGTCGTATATTTCCACAAACCTGTCGGACGCAATAGTTTTTGCAGTGCTGATAATTGTGCTTTTGGTTAAGCCTACCGGGATACTGGGCAAGAAGATTATGGAAAAGGTGTGAGGTGTGAAATATGGATAAGACAAGTAAAATCAGAAATTTAAGTAAATCCACCAAAAACGCATTCCTATCTTATGCAATAGTAATATTGGGTTTTGCCGTGCTTTTCCCTTTGCAGTCAATGGGGTTAATCAGCAATTCTATGAGCGGTCAGCTTGTGCCAATTTGCGCGTATATAGTGATGGCTGTTTCCTTAAATTTGACGGTAGGGTTCTTGGGCGAACTAAGTCTTGGACATGCAGGGTTTATGAGTGTGGGTGCGTTTGGCGGACTGATAGCCGCTGTGTGTCTTGAAGATGCGGTTGCACTCGACCCGATTAGGCTTTTAGTTGCAATTGTTATAGGCGGCATTCTTGCCGGCATTGCAGGGTTTATTATAGGTATTCCCGTACTTCGGTTAAGAGGCGACTATTTAGCTATTGTTACTCTTGCTTTTGGAGAAATAATAAAGAATATCATAAACTGCCTGTATGTTGGTACGGATGCGTCAGGACTTCATATTAGCATGAATGATGCCAATTCACTCGGAATGGAATCGGGGCGCATTATAATAAACGGACCGCAGGGTGCGGTAGGTGTTCCTGAAATTTCTACATTTTTATCGGGAATTTTGTTAATACTATTTACATTGTTTATAGTTCAGAATCTTATAAACAGCAAGACCGGCAGAGCTGTAACTGCTATACGTGATAACCGTATAGCTGCGGAATCGGTTGGTATTGGAATTACAAGATATAAGCTTACCGCATTTATTGTTTCTGCGGTACTCGCTGGTATGGCAGGTGCGCTTTATGCAATGAATTTTTCCACTATTGCAGCTAAGAAATTTGACTTTAACACCTCTATCCTGATTTTGGTATTTGTTGTACTTGGAGGTATGGGTAATATCTTCGGCTCGATAGTAGCGACAGCGCTGTTGTATGTTCTTCCGGAGCTTCTGCGCGATATGCAGGATTACCGTATGCTTATTTATGCAATTATATTGATTTTGGTAATGATAATAAGAAACAGCGAAAAATCAAAGCAACTGCTTGAGGTTGTAAAGGTAAAGGTTTTTGGAAGGAAAAATTCGCAGGAAGAGGGGGATATGCAAAATGGATAAGATGGTACCGCTGCCAAGCGGCTCGATAGTGCCTGAGCGTGATTTGGGAAAAACCCCTATTCTTGAAACACATCATTTAGGTATAGATTTCGGTGGTCTGAACGCTGTTGATGATTTTACAATTTCGGTGGGCAGAACTGAAATTTCCGGTCTGATAGGTCCTAACGGCGCGGGAAAAACTACGGTATTTAACCTGTTAACAAATGTATACCATCCCACCCGAGGGGATATTATGTTAGACGGCCATTCTACTGCAAGGAAAACATCGGCTCAGGTAAGCAGGATGGGTATTGCGCGTACCTTTCAGAATATACGGCTGTTTTCTAATATGTCGGTTATTGATAATGTCAAGGTAGGACTGCATAATTCAATTAACCAGAATCTGCTTGCAGCAGTTACTCATATATTCGGTTACCGGAAAAGCGAGAAGAAATCAAGAGATGAGGCACTCGAACTGTTAGATTTCTTTAATATGGCAGATATGGCAAACCGACAGGCAGGTTCGCTCCCGTATGGTGCTCAGCGCAGGCTTGAGATTGTCCGCGCTCTTGCGACGCATCCGGGCATAATTCTTCTTGACGAACCGGCTGCCGGTATGAATCCGTCAGAAACAAGTGAACTTATGGAAAATATCAGACGTATTCGTGATACATTCAAGATAGCTGTTATGCTAATTGAGCATGATATGAACCTTGTTATGAATATCTGTGAAGGGATATGTGTATTAGACCATGGCAAGGTTATAGCTAAAGGCACGCCGGATGAGATAAAATCCAATCCTAAGGTAATAGAGGCGTACCTGGGCAAGAAGAAGGAGGACAAGTAGTATGCTGAAGGTTAATAATATCAATGTTTATTACGGACAGATACATACTTTAAAGGATATATCCCTTGAAGTAAAGCAGAATGAGATAGTAGCATTGATAGGAGCAAACGGCGCCGGCAAATCCACTACTCTTCGTACAATATCTGGGCTTTTGCGGACAAAAACCGGAAGCATAACGCTAATGGACGAGGATATTACCCATCAGGAGGCATATAAGCTTGTTGCAAAGGGACTGGCACATGTGCCGGAAGGACGACGTATTTTTCTGCAGATGAGCGTACAGGAAAACCTTGAGATGGGTGCATTCACAAATAAAGATAATGTCAAAAGAGGTATAGAGGATGTATTTACACGGTTTCCAAGGCTGAAACATCGTAAAAACCAGATAGCAGGAACGCTGTCGGGTGGTGAGCAGCAAATGCTTGCAATGGGCAGGGCGCTTATGAGCAAGCCGAAACTTCTTATGCTGGATGAGCCGTCCATGGGTCTTTCACCTATTCTGGTACAGCAGATTTTTGATATTATAAAAGAGTTAAATGAGAGCGGAACAACAATACTGCTTGTCGAGCAGAACGCTGAAATGGCTTTGCAGGTTGCAGACCGTGCGTATGTGCTTGAGTCGGGAGTAATTAAATTGTCCGGTACCGGCGAGGAACTGGCTAAAAGTGAAGAAATTAAAAAAGCATACCTTGGCGGTTAAAAAAGAATGCCTGCTGCAATATTTATCTTGCGGCAGGTTTTTTTGTTAAAAAACCGCAGAACTGTGATAAAAACCGATAGTAAAATTATTGCGCAAAACAGGCTGAAATGCTATAATGAAAGTGAACTGTTATCAGAAATACAAAGAATGCCGGAATATGG
>CALXUL010000123.1 GCA_944391635.1 uncultured Clostridia bacterium
ACTGACGCTTATGCCTACTTCCACGCCGTCTTTTTTAAAGATAAAGTTTGATACGTCAACGCTTTCATTTGATACCGGGTAATCAAAACTTACTGCTATAGTTTGAAGACCCTCAATGCTCACATACTTCTCACCGTCAGCAGGGGTTGTTAAAAGCGATGACACTGCATCACCCGTCAGAAAATTTGATACCTTAAAATCGGATGTTATACTTTCATCAGATGATGTCGTATTATTCCTGATATAAATTTTTGCCTGTGTAAGGTCTAAATCCTTCCATTTTGTTCCCATATCTCCGTCATAAATAAGTACGGAATCAAGCCAAACAGCAAGTCTTTTTTCTGCCGGATAGATTGCCGCTGCAATATTATAGCTGCGGTTTTCCTCAAGGTCCTCTGCCACAGAAGAGCCGAGTATTTCAAGACTTGTTCCGGTAAAATTAAACAGTTCCACTGCCTTAACCGATGAATTTCTGATATATATGCGCCTGTTTACAGCTGTTTTTGTACCTGTAAACTCTGCGTCAAATGCAAGAACAATCTGTGCATTTTGTGAAAAATCAAATTCTTTTTCAGCTGACGCGCTTCTTGACGAGCCAGCCGAGGCAAAGCTGAGGGTGATATTATCCCCCAGCGCCTCAGCCGCAGACACACCCTCAGGTGTGGCTGTACAATCCCAGTCTGCTGCATACACACCGTATCCACAAACTACAAGAAATAAGACGGCAGTTATAAATATCCTTAATGTGTTTTTCATTTTTCTTCCTCCTTATTTCTTGGACAATGCCATAAACTCAATTATATTATTCCACTCGTTTGTATTGCTGCCGTGGCAGGACAGTTTAATATATCTTGCCGTAACCGGGCTGTCGGGTACATATACAACCGGTGATTCGGTGTCGCCCTTGGTTATTACCGCCATTACCTTTGTATAGTTTTTGTTGTCATCCGATACGAGTATTTCAAAGTCGAACATACGCTGATTACCCATCCAGAATGCAACTGCAAAAGCGTCTATTGTCTTGCTGCTGCCAAGGTCATAAATACACCATTCTTTTGTGCCGTTTGCACTCCAGCGTGTAGAAAGGTCGCCATCCACGCTGTTTTCCTTATAGTTAAACTCTCCGCTTGCAGGCTCAATCTGCTCAGAACTTGCCTCAATCGCTGTAAGCTTATAGCTGTTATATACATCCAGGCTTTCAAGCGAGAACTCCTCAAACACAATGCTGTAATATGTAGAAAGCCCGCTTGCATCGGTTAGAGTTATAACAGCTGCATCACTGTCATCAAAGCGTTTATAATATTCAACACTTACCTGTGCGCCCTCAGATGTAGCTTCAACCTTCGGCAGGTCGCCGTTTTGATTTTTGGTATAGGTATAATTGAATTTCTCCTTATCAAAACCTGCAATCGGTTTTGAATCAATCAAAATACTGTCAGCCCTTGCAGTCGAATATGAATACGTTCTTCCTGCCGGGATGTCTTGAGCGTTCCACTCGCTGATAGGCGTTTCGTCGACGCCGCTCTCTGAGCCAATCTCACCGAGCAATGACATTTTTACAGTAATAGTCGTATAACCAGAACTTTGAAGCTTGTAGTCTATTTTAGTAATACCGTCGTTTGCCGTCTGGTTAAAATTCGGTGATGTAGGCAAGGGCACTGCATCCATAGCTGAAAGCTCCGAGCTTGCCGCATTGGTTGCAAACTGCATCAATAGCGCCTTTGAATCCTGATAGATAACTGCTGTGTTATTATCAATTATCCTTATATCACCCTGGGTGTGCATAAACCACCTAAGCTCCGAATCACCGTTTAGCGTTATTTCATCTCTAATTGTTAGCGTTCGCCTCGAATCCGAAAGCTTATAGCCGCGCAGGTATGATGATGCCTTTGCCGCATATGAAGCTGTCAAGTCAATATATGCAAAAGCGCCGTTTTCGCCGGTTACAGGCTTGTGAGCCTGAGCAAATGCATTTTGTATAATTTCAAGGTTCTCGTCAGGATTTATTACAACTATATTGTGACCTTCGCCTTTTCTGCGGTAGAAGTAATAAGGACCATACCCGGCAGCGGTTGACGGATCATTTGCAACATAGCTGAGCGGCTCTTTACCGGTTTCAACTGCCCATCTTACGCCGCCGATTGTGTATACAAAAGTACCCGGGTCGATATGGTCATGCGCCGCGTTAGAATATCCTCCGTGGAAAGAAACCCAAGCGCTGTCGGAACTATCAAAGTTTTCACGCATTGATACAAATTCCGTTTCGCGGTAATACTCGTCAAGGTTTAGCTGTATGCTTCCCGTATCGTCTGATAGTGAAGCGTCATACCAGATTATATCCAGCGGAGAAGGTGATACGTTATATTTTTCCATCTGCTCACGGCGGTAAACCATCAGCTCATCATTGTCATATACCAAAGCAAGCAGGAATTGTCCTTCTGACTGAATGTTTTGAAGGTCCGCATCATGGAAGTTGTTCGGAAGTCCGTCAGGTCCCATAAAGTGTGCCTGGAAGGTTCCATATTTATTAAGCCCGCGGTAATCCGCTCCGAAGTACTCGCCCATAACCGTCTGATATGAACTCATAAATAGCGACAGATGCTGAAGCAAATAGCTCCAATATCCGGTACCCTCATACCAAGCGCCATCCGGTGCAAAACGGTACCAAGGGTATTCAATCGCCTGAAGCGCATCCTTTAATACCGACATGCATTCATCTGTATTGTATTCCGCTGTTGCAAGGATAAGGTTTGCGATTCCGCCGTTAACAATAATACCCCAGTTAGTTTCGGTCTCCGACCACCAGCCGTCGTCGAAATCAGATGCTTTATAATAGGCAAGCTTTGCGGTATATACGGCAAGTTCCTGGGCACGGGTTGCAATATATTCTCTCTGCTCATCTGTCATGTATTCATAAAGCCAGTCATAACCTATTGCAACTGCCGACGCAAGCGTTCCGGTATCAAGGTAATGCACAGGGTGCCAGTCGGCAAAACCGCATACTGCCATAAGTTCTTCAATACCGCGCTCGGCATACTTTTTGTCCTTAGTAATCTGGTATACAAGACCCAAATACTCCATACGGTTCAGCGCGCTGTTTGCCACGTCAAGCAGCCTTGAATTGGAAATTTTATATTCAAGCAAATCCTGTGTCAGGATACTGTCAGCAGTCTGCTGCACCGACACAAACCATTTTGATTTATAAGGGTCGGTCTTAACTTCGTCCTGGAGCGTTTCAACCTTTTCTTTGGTAAGAATCAGCCGCGGATGCACCGTTCCCGAATCGGTCTTTTCGGTAAATTCCGCCTTTAGTTCATCTGCTGATTTCCGCTCAAAGAATAGATACAGGTTAGCAGGCTTATACCTTACATCGCTTGCTTCAAGCCCGGACGCGCAAAGAAGCATGCCATGATTATCATTTATAAAGCTGCCTTCTGCACATGCATATTCACCATATGCGTTTGCCGGGATATATAAAATACCGTCACGAATTTCAGGGGCATAATCTATTTCGTGCTTAATTCCCGAAACAGTAATTTCCGCCTGCCCCACAGTCATATTTACGCCGCCCTCTATTGTTATATTATCGCCGGAAAGCGTCACTGTTTTTGCAAAGAGCTTTTCAAAAGCATCCTGCGGTATAAGTGATTCATCGTCAATGTTAATACACTCATTCTCCAAATTACTCTTCTTGTTCGATTCAAAAATAGTGTTGGAATAAGTCTGAATCGCCCGTTTGCCTTTTAGGAAATTAACCGCGGTCTTATCGTCCTCAAACCTACTTTTTGAGGTAAGTGTAGCTGCGCTTATATCGCGAGGCTCAGTGCCGGCATATACCGCAATATTATCTACTTCAAGAGTCCCAAAAGTTGTTCCGCTCTCGCCATAGAATCTGACAAGTGAGAGTACCTCCATTGCGGCAGGAAAATCCCTTCCTTGTGCTATCCTTTTCCCATCTAAGAACACATCAAACGTGTGCGACGAATAATCAAGTGCAATGCTGACTTTATTCCAAACGTTCTTTTTTATTGTCGCAGAAGACCCGCCTGCCGAAACAACGCCGTCCTTAATCGAAACAACTCCAGCCGTCTGTACTGTAGATGAAGAAGCAGTATCACGTATAATAATAGTAACCGGCGCCATTTTCTTTGTGTATCTGAAATCTGCCTCAATCACAACCTTCTTGGCAGTTTCGGGCAGAGTTACATCAAAATAAAAATCGTCAAGCGTCTTTTTATTCATCTGCAAATACCCGTTCCCGTCTGCCTCCTGCAACCAAGCAAACTCGTTAGTCTTTGCCATGTTAGTCATTGTAAAGTTTGCGGCAGTATCAAGTTCATTTTTATAATATACTGCCTTACCTGCCGTGCTCTCATCAACCGGTTCATACTCAATTGAATTTTCGTTATATTCACATTCTGCAGCCGTATTAATGTACGTATTTCCATAGTATAACCGTATGTTATCAAGGTACATTGTACTGGGCGCCGAACATGAATTTGTAGTAATTGAAATTTTTGTTATATCAAGAATTTCCAGCGACATAGAGCGCCGATGAATTTTTTCTCTTCCATCTACATAGACGCTGTAATATTTTAAATCACTGTTTATCATCACGCTGATAGTCTGAAATTTAGTGCCAAGGATACTGCATATTTCCTTGCTGTCATCAACCGCTCGAAGCGTTCCTCTTTCATCTATCTTCATAATATCAAGTTCTATTCCTGATGAAGTAATAAATGTAACAGTACCTGATACAGGCTCACCCTCAAGCCTTATATCAAACTGTACCGCATACTCGTCAGCAGGAGTATATGCAGGAACAAAAACCGTGATATTATTGTCGATATATCCGCAATCCACCGTATACGATTTGTTCAGATAACCGTCCTCTGCCACTCTTGCGGACTGGCTGCCGTCTGTATCAACAAAATCTGACGTATCATTTGTTACAGCGTCATCAAACATAATATTTACCGGATACTCCCCGGCAGCATATGCCCACGGGAGAACTGAAGTAAACATTATGGCTGAAAGTAATCCAGCTGCCGCTCTTTTTAAGAATACATTTTTCATATTTACTCCTCCCCTCCCTCATATATCACACAGAACTGACTTACGCCGTAATCCTGCTGTACTACAATATAGCTTCCTTTTGAACCGGAACTCAGA
>CALXUL010000124.1 GCA_944391635.1 uncultured Clostridia bacterium
ACACACGGGTTTGCTTAACAGCTGGCTTGCAATGATAGTACCTTATGCTATAAACACATATAATCTGATAATCACATTGTCATTTTTCCGTTCCTTGCCAGACAGTCTTGAGGAAGCGGCAAAAATGGATGGATTAAGTGATTACGGCATATTATTTAGAATAATGCTGCCATTATCAAAGGCTATTGTGGCGGTAATTACGCTATATTATATGGTTGCAAAGTGGAATGATTTTATGTCAGCGCTTTTATATATTACAAACAGAAAGCTTTATCCGCTGCAAATAGTATTAAGAGAAGTACTGATAGGCGGTGATAATGCGGCAATGGTAGGTTCCTCAGCAGATTCACAGACATATTCGGAAACGATAAAGTACGCAACAATTATTGTGTCAACAGTACCGATTTTGTGCGTATATCCGTTTATTCAGAAATATTTTGTAAAAGGCGTTATGATTGGAGCGGTAAAGGGATAAAATAAAAAGATAATAAAGGAGAAAAAGTAAATGAAAAAACAAATTTCCTTGGCACTTGCAGTTATTTTAATAATTTCTTTAATGGCGACACCGGCGTTTGCGCAGACTCAATGGGACTATGTATGTGATTTTGACGAAAATCTTGACGGGTATCCGATTGATATACCGGTTTATGAGACAGGTGACAAAAATTGGATAAGCTATTTTGCGGCATATGAAGGACAGTCGGATACTCCGGGACAAGGTATTTATAAGGCTGTTACTGGAATTGGCGGAAAGGATGAAAACGACAGAAGCCTTATGATGTCAAACCCGGAAGATACAAGTATCTGGGGTGGGGCTGACAACTATATTAAGCGCCAGAATTTAAACAATAGCGTTGATCCTTTAGGAAAACTTCACTTTAGCTTTTTTATTATGATTGGAGATGAAATGCTTTCTTATAAAGAAATAGTATTATCTTTGATTCAAGGAACAACAAAGAATTGTGCGCTAAAGGTGAAATTTGATACTGACGGGTATGTTTATCTTAATGATGAGAAAACAAACGGTACATATCAGATTAATACCCCATATCGTGTAGATGTTATCGCAGACCAGACAACGGGCGATGAGAGGCTTTATATTGATGGAAGGTTTGTTGGGTCTATCAATGACCAGTGGATAACTAATACACAGACAGTAGATTATTTTCGTTTGCAGTATCCTATGATTGAAAAGGATGGCAAGGATGTTATTTCAACAGTATATATTGACGACATTTGCTATAAAAGTTTTCCTTCATCAACTACAGTAGAAGAAATCGAAACCCGGCTGCCTGCAGCAGAAACAGTAAAAACTATAATTTTCTCGAATGATTTTTCAGGTGGTATGAAGCCGAATGATGCTTGGAACACACCTGCCGGATTTACATATATGTACAAAAGCCACAGCGAATATTATCCGGATACTACTACTGATACAGTAGGCGGAATAGGGCATAAGGCTATGGATGATCTTAGTTTTGTGGTAACAACAGACGAGCTTGTAAATGCAATATCTTCATACAGCGGCGGCGATCCGGCATATGACCCGTTCCTGCATCAGAGTCTTAAGTTTACTGCAACCGAAACGCTCGTTTTTTCAACTGATGTCTATATTGCTGACTTCAATTCTCAAAGATGGATAGACATACGAAAGAGCAGTTCTGATTCATATAATGCAGTACTTATAGAAAAGGACGGAAGAGTGCTTAGTAATAATGTTGAGGTTGCAAAAGTTTATCCTTACAGCTGGAACAGATTTACAATTGTTATGACTCCGGGCAGCGATAAGTATAAGCTTTATATGAACGGTAATGAAGTAGGTAAAGATTTGACATTTTCAAATGTTTTTGACGGATATGTTGAGGATATAAAGCTTGTTACAATGTTTGTCGGGGAAAAGACCGAGGATAACCAGCAGTTTATTAAGCCTCAAAGCGGCGTTACAGCTTGGGATAATGTAGAAATTTATACAATTAATAATGATCCGGAGATCGCTGTTGGACCGTCGCTTGTACAGGTAAGAGGTGCAGTAATTGATGAGTCAGAGAAAAAGATATATACAAATGCCGCAATAACAGAGGACATGGTTACACCGGTTGAAGGGGCTGAAGTGTACTTTATAAAAGGTAATGGCGAAGAGTCAGACAATGCGGTATCAGGCGATTATGTTTGTTTGACAAAGGATAATATGTATGCATATTACAGAGTATCAGGTCCTGAGTTTATAGAATATGACACGGAAAGCGAAAGCGGTAAGCTTATAGTTACTTTAAATAATAAGTTCGGATTTGCTGATGAAAGACCGGTTGTGCTTGTGGCAGCATATGACGGGGATACTCTCATAGAAGTTACTACAGTCAGCGAGTATCAGCAGAACGATGAACAGACAGAACTTGTTTATACGGCTGATATAAGCGGTATGATGTTGGCAGAAAGAATAAAGGCGTTTGTTTGGAACAGCATAGATACTATGAATCCCGAGTATTCGGCGAAACTAATTAACATAACAAAATAATTTTAGCCTACAGGAGGCAAAGTGACAATGAAAGATAGCAGAAAAAGAAAATATTACAGTGTGACACCGAAGATTGTTCGCAGCGAATCGAGGCAGACAGTTACAATAAAAGGACTTTATGAACATAGCCGTTTTGAAGAGGGAAAGAATTACCGAGTACTAATTGAAGCAGTTGAACAGCGTACCGACGGAAAGTATCCGATAAAAGAGGAGCAGATGGTTTGCGGAAGAGAGGGCGCTTTAAAGGTAGACTTTCTTTTCGGGAAAGAACAGGAATATCAGATGACGGTATTTGACGGTGACAAACAAATAGATATATTTTGTTTGTATGCACTTGACAGTGACCTGTTTGAAAGGTATCCTTATAAGGGAGATCTTCATATGCATACAAACTATTCTGATGGAGTTGAAAGCCCGGAATATGTTGCAGCTGCCTGCCGTGAGATAGGCTATGATTTTATGGCTATAACCGATCATCATAAATATAAGCCGTCGATGATAGCGCAGGATGCATATAGTAAAGTAAAATGTGATTTAAAGATATACCGCGGCGAAGAGGTGCATCCTGTAAACAGACCCGGACTGTTTGAGAAATATGTAACAGTACATATACTTAATGTTGGTGGAAAAAGCAGTGTAAATGATTTGTATGACGACCCTGATTATTTAAACAAGATGGAAAAAATAGCAAAGAACACAAAGGTTCCGGACGGAGTAAATGCATTTGATTACGCATCATGCGTATGGGCGTTTGAGAAAATCAAGGAATGCGGAGGTTTGAGTGTATTTGCGCATCCCTACTGGCGGCTGTTCTGGGGATATCATTGCAGTACTATGCTGGCTGAGTATCTAATTGAAACCAAACCCTTTGATGCAATGGAAGTGATTTCCGGGTATGATGATTTTGATGTTGACTCTAATACAATGCAGGTATCGCTTTATCATGAATATGCACAAAAAGGCATAAAGCTGCCAATAATAGGTGTAAGTGACAGTCATGGCGCGGAAACAGGCAATTATTTCGGCTGGTACTATACACTTGTATTTGCTAAATCTGCAGAGTTTGAAGATGTAAAGGAAGGCATAATGAATTATTACAGCGTTGCAGCAGAGCAGATGCCGAATGCCGCGGTCAGGTTTTACGGACCGCATCGACTTGTAAAATATGCGTTGTTTTTATACCGCGAGGTATTTCCTCTTCATGATGAAATCTGCAATATAGAAGGAAAGTTCATGAAGGAATACGCTGCAACAAAGGACGGCGCACGATTAGAGTCAATGAGCGGTAGTGTGGGAAGATTGTATGATGAAATTTTTGCAAAATAATTGCGGTTGTTAGTTTATTTTAAGGAAAACAGAAAGGGAGAAAAATGAAAAAGAAATTTTGGATAGCCATATCATTTTGCTTGTTAATATGCCTTTTTGGAATATCGGCATCAGCGAAAAGCTATCAGGATACTGTTTTTGGTTTTGATATTATGGACAGCGCAGATGATGTGCCGCTCACACGTGCACAGGCGGCAGATATTATGGTTAGACTTAACGGTCTTGAAGCAAGCGGGACAAATGCTCAGAATGTATTTGTTGACGTAGCAGCTGACAGAGAGTGGTCAGCATCAATTGCGATGGCATATACTCTTGGGATAGTGAGCGGCGACGGCAGCGGACATTTTTACCCAGACCGTACCGTTAGCTATCAGGAATTTGTAAAAATGCTGTGCAGCGGACTTAATTACGATGAAATGGCAATGGTTAACGGCGGTTATCCGGATGGTTATATAAAAATGGCGTCAACCGTAGGGCTAAGTTCCGCCGGTATAAAGGATGTATCTGCAATTACAAAAAAGGAAGCTGTAAAGCTTGTTGAAACTACATTGAGCGCATATCCTATAAGCTGGTCTTTTGGTGAGGATACGCAGGTGCGAGATGAATTGACGCTTGCCGAACAGCTTATGGAGGAAAAACAGATAACATATGTTGAGGATATAGTTACCGAAACATCAAGTACTTCGCTTATTACTCAAGAGCCGGGAATTATCGGCAATGATATAAAGATTGGTGATAAGGCGTACACATTAAAAGACGGTCAGACGGCATATATAGGTCAGATGGTTATAGCATATGTGAGTGATGATAATGATATTTTATATATTGCTCCGAAGAATGGATATAATGTTACAGAACAGTATAATGCCGATGATTATAAAAAGCATACCGAATCTACTGTTGAGTTTGAGGATGAAAATAATCAGACAAAGCGTGCGCGTATAGATGATGGAGCGGTTTACATATATAACGGGCGGTTTTCGGATGGTTTTGAGGTAATTTATAACGGTACATATACTTTTATTGATAATGACCGCGACAGTAAAGCAGAGGTAGTGTTCATTAATAAGTTTGAATCATTTGTTGTTGAAAAGATAAATAATGCATCAATGACAGTAACATTTGCGGATAAACGTACCTTTAACGGCAAAAGCGCTTTTTCATTTGAAGAGGACTATACTACAAAGGTAGATATATATGGCGCAGACGGTGCAAAAATGGATTTTTCGCAGATAAAGGTAAATATGGCAGTTTCAATAATATCAAGCCGTGATGAAAGTTTAAACACTATATATCTGAGTGATAAAACTGTATCTGGAACGGTTAACAGTATAAGCGCAGAAGGCGAAATTACTATTGACGGTAATGTATATGAATTAAGCAGAAATTCAGACGGAAGCCTTGCTTATAGCTGTTCTGTCGGCGATTCCGGAGTATATGTGATAGATGCATTCGGGAAGATTGCAGGAATTGCCGGAACGGTGATAAGTGATGACGTATACGGCTTTGTTACCAGAGCATATTGTGATATAGATAATGACGGTGCAATGTCTGTAAAAGTAATAACCGGCTCACACAGGCAAAAGGAAGTTGAGGTAAAACAGGATACCGAAACAATTTCTTGGGATTTTATTAATTCCGAACCTATCGTGCTTGAATGTACAGACGATGTAAGGGTAAACGGCAGCCGCGGTGCGGACGATGCTATTGCCGAATATATAACCGGCAGCATAATTGCCTATAAGACGGATGAAACCGGAAAGATAAAGGAAATAACATCTTATGAATGTAAACAAAGCAGTATAGGGTATTCATTTAATGCAAAGATAATGTCATTTGGTGGCTTTGTGGAAACTGCACAGAATAAGGCGTTTTTGATTGATGAACAAACAGCCGTAATATGTGTGCCGCAAAAGAGCAATGCGTCGGTAGAAGATTTTCTTACAAGGGTCACAATGACAGATAAGTCGGGCGGATGGAGAGTATGCCCTATAAATATTGATGAAAAGACAAAAGTTGCGGATGCAGTTGCGGTTTATGCTGATATGGATTTTAGTATTCCAAGCGCAATACAATATGATGACCCGATTTATATGGTAGGCAAAATTGTTAGCGTATATGAAGATGGTGCGCAGATTTATAAATTAACACTTCTTTATAAAGATGAACAGATTGAGGTTACAAGCCGTTCAAGCGGTACTGCATATGCTACCATAAGTGAGCTTAAGGTTGGAGATTTAGTAAGGTATACGATAGATTATAACGACCAAATTGACAACATAGTGAAACTTGGAGGCGTAAAGGGCTTGAGCTCATATTATCAGAAGGATGTAGGCGACGGTAACCGTCAAGTTTACGGTCAGGCAGAAAAGGTAACTCTGGACATGCTATATTCGCTTACAAATGAAATGGTTGATGAGATTGTAGTAAATCTTGGCAGTGACAG
>CALXUL010000125.1 GCA_944391635.1 uncultured Clostridia bacterium
TTGCTGTAATATATCGCTGCTTTCTGGTAGCATCAAAATCACAGAATGATTTTGGCAGAAATCTTGCGGTAGGTGTTGGAGCTATGTTGCTTTTTCATACTTTTGAAAATATAGGTATGTGTATAGGTCTTATGCCGGTAACCGGAATACCGCTTCCGTTTTTTAGTTATGGTGGAACATCTATGCTTACAAATCTGATTGCCATAGGGTTGGTATTATCGGTATCAAGAAGAAATAAGGGGAGCTTTTATTTATGAAAATGGCGTTGGTGACGGGTGCTTCTGGAGGAATAGGACAAGCAATTGCCAAGGCTCTTGCAGAACAGGGGATGAGGGTTATTGCCAGCTATAATACCGGAAGTGCTGAGGCTTTTAAACTTGCAGAGAATATTGGGGCAGAGGCTTTGATGGCTGATATTTCAGATGAGGAATCGGTTAATAAAATGGCGGCAGAAATAGAAAAAAAATACGGTGGCGTTGATGTATTGGTAAATAATGCGGGAATTTCGATGCAGAAGATGCTTTCTGATACTACAAGTGCGGATTGGGACAGAATATTTTCGGTTAATATACGTGGCACGTTCCTGGTTACACGCGCGCTTATGGGGAATATGGTAAGGAATCATTATGGCAGAATAGTAAATGTATCCTCTGTATGGGGACAGGAGGGAGCATCATGCGAGGTGGCATATTCTGCATCAAAAGCTGCGGTAGAAGGTTTTACAAAGGCGCTTGCAAAGGAACTTTCACTATCTGGAATATGTGTAAATTGTGTCGCTCCGGGTGTAATTGATACAAAAATGAACGCGTTTTTATCAGAGGAGGAAATGTCGGAACTTGAAAGCGTAATACCTATGGGAAGACTGGGTACGCCAGATGAGATTGCAAAGGTTGTTGCTTTTTTATGTAGTGAACAAGCCGGTTATATAACAGGTCAGATAATAGGTGTAAACGGAGGGTTTTATATATGAAATAAAAAAACTTGCCGAAATCGTCTTATAACGGATTGCGACAAGTATTTTTTGCGGTATGTAATTCACTTGGAGATAAATTCAGCTATATCATCTGCAAAAGCCGGTGCATCATCATCATTTACATCAACTGAAATCTTTTTTGTCAAATCAAGAGTCAGCATACCCATAATAGATTTTGCGTCAGCGGTGTATTTGCCCGACGTGGCTTTTATAGTGCCTTTATATTTATTGGCAATACCAACAAATTCCGAAACTTTTCTCGTATTTGGCAGAGTAATGGTGTATAGCATACGTCACACCTCCTTAATGAGTATATATAGTATAATATTATAAACATTTTTATAAAATTGCATATATCCAAGCGCTATTATAACATACAAGAAACGCAAATGCAATAAAAATTTTACGCTAAATGCCGACTTTTGTTGCAAGGATGGATAATTTGTGGTATGATAAATGGTGCTGTTTATAACGTACATAGAAATATTATCAGGAGATGTTCTAATATGGAGAGAGAAAAGATAAGAAATATAGCGATTATAGCGCACGTAGACCACGGCAAGACTACACTTGTTGATGCGATGCTCAAGCAGTGCGGAACTTTCCGCGATAATGAACAGGTGGAAGAGAGAGTAATGGACTCGAATGACCTTGAGCGTGAAAGAGGTATAACAATACTTGCAAAGAACACATCGCTTAATTACAATGGATACAAAATAAATATAATAGATACACCGGGACATGCGGATTTTGGCGGCGAGGTTGAACGTGGACTTGAAATGGTGGACGGGGTGCTTTTGCTGGTTGATGCCTTTGAGGGCTGTATGCCGCAGACACGTTTTGTTCTGTCAAAAGCGCTTGCGCTTAATTTAAAGCCTGTAATAGTTGTGAATAAGGTTGACCGTCCGAATGCACGCCCGTATGAAGTAGTAGATGAGGTATTGGAACTGTTTATCGACCTTGGTGCTACGGAAGAACAGCTTGATACCCCGGTTATTTATGCATCCGGCCGTGACGGATGGGCAACGGCAGAATATAATCCGGAGCGTCCAAATAACGATCTTAAGGAACTGTTTGAACTTATAGTGAATTATATTCCCTGTCCTGATTGTGTTGATGACGGACCATTCCAGATGCTGGTATCAAATATAGACTATGATGAGTATACCGGACGAATAGCGGTAGGAAAGATACAGCGCGGAAAGGTACGTACGGGAATGCCACTTGTAATAAGTAAAAGCGACGGTGCACAGCGCTCTTGCCGTGCTGTTAAACTTTATACCTTTGATGGGCTTAAAAAGGTTCAGGCTGATGAAGTGGGAGCGGGCGATGTTGTTGCCATATCAGGTATTACTGATATAAATATAGGGGATACATTATGTGATCCGTCTGCGGTAGAACCGCTGCCGTTTGTCAAGATAGATGAGCCGGTGCTTTCTATGACATTCAGCGTAAATGACAGCCCGTTTGCCGGAAAGGATGGGAAGTTTGTTACCTCAAGACATTTAAGGGACAGGCTTTACCGCGAATTGGATTCAAACATAAGCCTTAGGGTGGAAGATACCGATTCAACCGAAGCATTCCGCGTATCAGGAAGAGGCGAGCTGCATCTTTCGGTATTGATAGAAAATATGCGTCGTGAAGGTTATGAGTTTCAGGTATCAAACCCGGTAGTTATCATGAAAACGATAGATTCTGAACTGTGTGAACCGATAGAACGCTTGACTGTGGATGTTCCTGAGGAATACTGCGGAACAATAATGGATGGCGCGATAAAACGTATGGGTGAGATGGTGAATATGGAACCGACGGCACAAGGATACAGCCGATTGGAATTCCTTATCCCGTCAAGGGGACTTATTGGTTACCGCTCTGAGATGCTGACCGCTACAAAGGGTACCGGTATAATAAATAGTATACTTGATGGTTATCGACCTTATAAAGGCGAATTCCAGGCAAGAAGTCGGGGCGCTTTGGTTGCTTGGGAAAATGGAACATCAATAACTTACGGACTGTTTAATGCTCAGGAACGTGGTACACTCTTTATCGGTCCGGGTGTTGAAGTATATGAGGGAATGATAGTAGGCGAAAATTCAAGGCTTGAGGATATTGTTGTAAATGTGTGCAAGAAAAAACATGCAACTAATACCCGTGCTTCCGGATCGGATGACGCATTAAAGCTTGTTCCGCCGCGGCAGATGAGTCTTGAACAATGTCTTGATTTTTTGGCGGATGATGAGCTGCTTGAGGTGACTCCGCATTACTTGCGTATGAGAAAAAGAATTTTAAATACTGAACTTCGCGCTAAGGCACGTGCAAAGAAATAGTATATTTTCTTTGGCGTTTTGGTAATGGAATACAAATACATTTAAAAAATAAGGCTGATTTTGTAATATTTAGCATAAAAGTCTTTACAAGAATAAGAAAATTTGATATAATAAATTGATGCATTATGACGAAGGAGGAGATGAAGTGAACATTGCTTTTATTGCGCACGACAAGAAAAAAGAATTAATGGCCCAATTTTGTATAGCTTACAAAGGCATACTTGAGAAGCATACGCTTTACGCAACAGACACTACGGGGAAAGTAATAAATGAAAACACGGGTTTGAATGTTTATCGCTTCCTTTCGGGTATGCAGGGCGGAGATCAGCAAATAGGCGCAAGGGTAGCATACAATGAAATAGATTTGGTCTTGTTTTTCCGGGATCCTTTAAAATCGGAGGGTGGATATGAACCGGATGTGGCAAGTTTGCTTAGATTGTGTGATATGCATAATATCCCTATTGCAACAAATTTGGCGACGGCAGAAGTTTTGATTCATGGACTTGATCGCGGGGACTTGGATTGGCGGGATATTGTAAATCCGAAAAAATAAAATGAAATAATTAGAAAGCGTATCCGAAAAAGATACTATTTTTACCTGTTGTTATGAATGGTAAAAAGGTCATTTTGGACGCTTTCTTTTCTATTTATATATTTTATTATAATCATCTTTTGCATATAATGAAACTTGGGCCGGGAGAATATAAAATAAATCCCGGATATTCAAGGAGGAATGACGATGTTTGGAATGGTGCTTGGAGGCGGAGGTGCAAGAGGCGCGTATGAAGTAGGAGCATGGCGTGCAGCTTCTGAGCTTGGAATAGAGGTAGGAGCGGTATGTGGGACTTCAATAGGTTCGATTAATGCTGCCGCATTTGCCCAGGGCGACTGGGAGAGGGCAGATAGATTATGGCGTAGTATTACTGCAGAAGATGTATTGGATATGAGCAAATTTACCGATAAGAATCTGTGGTCGGTAAAAAATATCAGAGCAGTTTTAGAAGAATTTCGGACAAATAAGGGGCTTAGCATGAAGCCTCTTGAAGACCTTTTGCATAGTATAATAGATGAAGAAAAGCTGCGTCGCTCCCCGGTAGAGTTTGGTTTGGTAACATATTCATTGTCTGATTCGGCAGAACTTGAATTGTTTAAAGAAGATATACCGCAAGGAAGACTTATAGAATACTTGATGGCGAGCGCATGTCTGCCGGGAATCAAAACAAGGGTAATAGATGAAAAGGCGTTTGTTGATGGATGTGTGGTTGATAATAAACCTGTTGGAATGCTTGTAAAGCGCGGATTCAGAGATATTTTATCAATAGATGTAGGTGGAATAGGGCTTGTAAAAAGTATAGTGCCGAAAGGAATAAATGTTATAGAAGTAAAGTGTGCTGCACCTCAGATTGGCGTTTTGGATTTTGACAAAGAGAAGATAGCCGTTTCAATATCCGGAGGTTATCTGGATACAAAACGAGCACTTGGGGCGGTATGCGGTACGAAATATGCTATACGCAGCTCGGATTATAACCGTGCTTTGCGAAAGACATCACGTGAAATGCTTGACGGTCTTGAAACTGCTGCTGCAATTTTTGGCTGCGATTTGATGCGAGAATATTCGGTCATATCACTTGCAAGGTCAATGATTCGTGAATATAAGCGTATATTAAAGCATAACAGAAGTGTAGGTATAGATAAACTTCTAAATACAAAGGACAGTAACAGTTCAATAATACTTGCGAAAACAGCAGAGGCGGTTTTGGCAGGTAATGCCGATTTTCTCGGTACAAAGGTTGTTTCAATGATGTTTAAGGGATTTTTGCGGGCGGTAAATGCTATTTTATATTATTCTGATAAGGTATAAGAAAGGACATATTATATGAAATCAAGAAAAGATATATTTCCAAATGCTAAAACGGCGATAATTTATTTTATACTTCGCGCACTTGTTGTGGGGACAATGATACTTCAGTTTTTTAACGGCAATTATAACAACGTTTTCTTGTGTATTCTTACGCTGATATTGTTTATGATACCATTAATAGTAGACAGACGCCTGAATATTAAACTGCCCAGTCTTTTGGAAACAATAATACTGCTCTTTATATTTGCGGCAGAAATTTTGGGTGAAATTCAGAGTTTTTATACTATTTTCCCGTATTGGGACACAATGCTCCATACGATAAATGGTTTTTTGATGGCAGCAATAGGCTTTTCTATGATTGATGTTTTAAACCGAAATCCGAAATTTCATATTAGTATGTCACCAGTATTTGTTGCGTTTGTTGCATTTTGTTTTTCTATGACGGTTGGAGTGGTTTGGGAATTTTTTGAATATACAATGGATAGACTATTCTTACAGGATATGCAGAAAGATTGGATTGTAAATGCAGTCTCATCAACAAAATTAAACCCTACGGGTCTTAATTCCCAAATAGTAATTAATGACATAACCAAAACAGTAATCTATGGAAGTATTGATGGTATTGAGCAGGCGTTTACAGTAGAAAATGGGTATTTGGATATAGGTATTATAGACACCATGAAGGATCTTATAGTAAATTGTGTGGGTGCGATAGTATTTTCTGGGATAGGAGCACTCTATCTTCAAAAACGCGACAAGGGCGGCGTGGCAGAAAAATTTATTCCTCAGATGAAGACGGAGGAAGAAATTGAGCAAACTCGAAAAACACTTGAAACCCTGAAAGCGTCAAGAAAAAGAAAAAAATAGATACATATCAGAAAGAGCGTTTATATGCGCTCTTTTTGATTTGATGGAAATATTATGAAATATTTTTGTTATTATAATAATATCGTTAAAATTTACAAAAAATATTGTTAATTGTAACAATTTTTTGGTATAAGATTTATTGACAATGTTTAATAACTGTGATATTATATATTGTATGTGAAATACAAATGTATCTCTGTCAAGGACAAAACGGAGGTAATATAATGGAATCAACATATCTTTTAGTGGATAAATCGGTAGTTCCTGAAGTTTTTATTAAGGTGGTTGACGCAAAGAAAAAGCTGTCATCAGGAAGGTATAAGACGGTAAACGATGCGTTGTGCGCGGCGAATATAAGCAGGAGTGCGTTTTATAAGTATAAGAATTATGTATACGAATATACGGTATTTGATACCAACCAGCTCGTTACATTGTTTTTTACATTAGATGACGTAGCAGGGATTTTATCAGATATATTAAATAAGCTGTCGCTTGAGGGCGCAAATATCCTGACGATATATCAGAATATACCGGTTAATAATACTGCGAATGTAACAATATCAATGCGTACGGATAATATGAAAACGGATATAGAAAGTATGGTTGAGAAGCTCAAGGCGATAGATGGTGTAAATAAGCTTGACATATTGTCGATGTAATCCAAAAAACTGGAAAGGAAAGGTTTAGCTATGGCTAAAATTGCAATTTTAGGATATGGTACGGTAGGCAGTGGCGTATACGAAATATTCCAGGACAGCGACTTTTCAAAGAAAATTGGCGAGTCGGTGGAAGTATCAAAAATTCTGGATATTCGTGAATTTCCGTCACACCCGAATCCGGGGCTGTTTACAAAGGACTTTAATGATATATTAAATGACGCAGAAATAAGCGTTGTGTGTGAAACGATGGGCGGACTGCATCCTGCGTATGAATTTACGAAAGCATTGCTTGAAGCTGGAAAAAGCGTTACAACTTCAAACAAGGAGCTTGTGGCAACATATGGAACCGAGCTGCTTGAAATTGCGGCAGCAGAAGGCGTGCGGTATATGTTTGAAGCTTCGGTAGGTGGTGGTATTCCGATAATAAGACCGCTTGCATCTTGTCTTTTGGCAAATAATATCGAACGGATAGCAGGAATATTAAACGGTACTACAAACTTTATTTTGTCCGAGATGATAAATAACAACCGTGAGTTTGATGATGCGCTTGCTGATGCACAGGCTCGCGGGTATGCTGAGCGCAATCCTGCGGCGGATATTGAAGGACACGACGCTTGCAGAAAAATTGCAATTCTTGCATCAATGGCTTGGGGAGATTTTGTTGATTACAATAATATCCCGACTGAGGGCATATGTGATATAAGCTTAACAGATGTGCGTTATGCGGAGAAATTTGGTGCGGCTATAAAGCTTATAGGATATGCAGAAAAACAGGATGATAAGAGTGTATATGCTTGTGTTGCGCCGATGGCAGTTGAGTGTAATAATCCGTTAGCGGGTGTGACAGATGTATTTAATGCGATAATGGTCCGTGGTAATTATCTTGGTGATGCGATGTTTTATGGACGCGGCGCAGGAAAGCTTGCGACAGCCAGTGCAGTTTCAGCAGATGTGCTTGACATTGTGAGAATGAAATCATTGAAAAAGCCTATGCGCTGGGAGACGGGCGCAACTAAAATGCTTGAGCCGGGCAAGAAGAAGTGGGCGTATATTGTAAGGACAAAAGCCGGTCAAAAAGAGATAGACAGTGAATTTAATCCGGTAAAAACAGTGACGGGAGTAGTTGAGTCTGAAACAGGCTTTATCACCGAACCGATGTGTGAGGATGAATTTTTAGAGAAGATCGCGCGTGTGGGTGCGGTTAAGTATATAAGGATGCTGGAAAATTAATGGTTTGGGTAAGAGTTCCGGCAACGACAGCGAATATGGGCGCTGGATTCGATTGTATGGGAGCAGCACTGTCGCTTTATAATACAATACTCGTTGATGAAATATCAGAAGGGATTTCCATAATAAATAAGAATACCGGCGAATATATCCCTTCCGGAGAAAATAATTTGATATACCGTGCGGCAAATATTATATTCGACGCAGTAGGATATAAGCCAACAGGCATTAAGATAATTCAGAATAGTCAGATACCGATGACTCGTGGGCTTGGTAGCAGCAGCGCTTGTATAATAGGCGGAATGCTTGCGGCAAACGCAATATCTGGCAGACAGCTTAGTTATGCTGAAATACTTGATTTTGCCGCTAAAATGGAAGGGCATCCCGATAATGTCACACCGGCGCTTTATGGGGGATTTTGTGCGGCTGTTAAAACCGGGTCGGGGCATACTTTTCAAAAATCAGTAAAAATTTGTTCTGATATATCTTTTGTGGCAATGATACCGGATTTCTTTGTTTCAACACGTAAATCAAGAGGTACATTGCCGGACGCGGTGTCATATAGTGATGCTGTATTTAATGCAGGGCGTTCGGCGTTATTTGCGCTGTCGCTTGCAACAGGCGATTTGAAAAATCTGCGTGAAGCGGTAAGGGACAGATTACATCAGCCTTATCGCAGCGCATATATAGAGCATATGGAAGAAACTTTCGAGCAGGCTTATAAAAACGGAGCATATGCAGTCTGGCTGAGTGGTTCCGGTCCGACAATAATGGCACTGTGTGACCGTGATAATTTGGAATTTTCGCGGAATATGGACGAATATTTCCGTAACAATGAGCATTGCTGGAAAAGCAAAAGGCTTACGATTGATAATGTCGGAGCGGTTGTTCGCGGGTGACGCGGATGGATTTTGTAAAATATGAAAGGAATGGTTGTTAAAATGGGTCTTGTGGTTCAAAAATACGGCGGAACGTCGGTACGCGATGCGGAGCGTATAAATAATGTGGCGTCGCGTGTCGTTGAGGCGTATGATGCCGGAAACAATGTGGTAGTGGTGGTATCTGCTCAGGGCGATACAACAGACGATTTGATTGAGAAGGCAAAGGAAATAAACGATCATGCTTCAAAGCGTGAGATGGATATGCTTCTTTCAACAGGCGAGCAGATTTCCATTGCACTTTTGGCTATGGCGATTGAAAAGATAGGCAGACCGGTTGTATCTCTTACCGGTTGGCAGGCAGGATTTTCTACCGACTCTAACTATTCTGCGGCAAGAATCAAAAAGATACAGACAGCAAGGCTGCAAAATGAACTTGATAAACGCAGAATTGTAATAGTTGCAGGATTTCAGGGTCTTAATAAATATGATGATATTACAACGCTTGGCAGAGGCGGCTCTGATACATCGGCAGTTGCGCTTGCAGCTACATTAGGCGCAGATGTATGCGAGATATATACAGATGTTGACGGTGTATACACGGCAGATCCGAGATTTGTAAAAACTGCTAAGAAACTCGATGATATATCTTATGATGAG
>CALXUL010000126.1 GCA_944391635.1 uncultured Clostridia bacterium
GGGTATTGAACTATATATATTATTTCCGTCTGACGGCGGATTTAAAATCTCTTCACCATAAAACGCACCGTCCTCATAGGTATACTCAGTTACCGCAAGTCCGGTACTTGTCGAACGAATTAGTGAAATAACCGGCGTATTACTTCTGTTTTCAACTATCATATACGCTTTGCCGTGTATATTGGCATCCAAAAGCACATACGTTTCAGTTTCATTTGATACAGTAAGAGCCCACTGCTGGCTGTCATCCCACATCATATATCCGTCACTTGCACGTTGTGCGCTGGTTGCAAGATAAATATCACAGTATTCCCCGCCTATTGTCATTCCTGCTTCGCCCAAAACGGTCCAGCTCTCATCAATAGGCGATGTCCCGGACGGTTCTATTTTAGTTCTATCTGAATTTTTTTCCGGCTCTTTTGTCGCTTGAGCCGTTACATCAGGCGACGGCGACGGAATCATTTCCTCCTGCGTACCGCACGATGCAAGCATTAGCGCGCAAAGCATTACTGCAAAAATCTTTTTCATATTTTATTCCTCCTTTTCAGCTTTAAAATCCACATATTTCCTTCCGCTTACCGTTATTTCAGCCTGGGCATTGGTAAGTTCGGTAATTTCATCAATAACCCGTTTTGACTCATCCTGCGCAAGGCAGATAATATATGTGACTTCCTCTGTGTATACAGTATCCTCAATCTTTATTCCGGCGGCGGACAAATAGTGAGAAAGTTTTCCGGACAGGGTATATTCAACCTTTACCGATACTACATCACACAGTATCCGCTCGATAACCTCGGCAGCTAAAATCCCCTGCCGAGCAGCAGATGAATACGCATGCACCAAGCCCCCCGTACCTAAAAGCGTGCCTCCGAAATATCTTGTCACCACTACCGCACAATCTACTATTCCTGCTTTGCGGATAGTATCAAGCACCGGCAGCCCTGCCGTACCCGACGGCTCCGAATCATCCGAGTAACGGTATATATTATTCTCATCTATAACATAGGCATATACGTTATGCGTGGCATCGGAATATTTTTTGCGCATCTCTTCAAGAAAATCAAGCGCTTCCTCCTCGCTCGCACACGGCATTACCGTCGCAATAAACTTTGACCTCTTCTCCACAATCTGCGCCTCGGCGCTTTTTCTGACCGTAATATACCTCTTCTTCTGCGTAATATCCTCCACCGCCTATTCTTCGCAATATTTCTTAATTGCATTATAGCATTCTGCATCCGCCAAAAGGACAAGCCTGGTCCCATTTTCTGTGTACTCCTCAGAGAGTATCTTCTGCTTTTCATAAAGTCCCGACAAAAGCGACCCCTCGGTATACGGTATTACTGCCGTAACCTGTTTTTTCCTGCCCGGAGCAAGCTCGCCTATTGCTTCAAGCAGGCTGTCAAACCCTATCTTATTCTTTGCGGATATATTTACCGTCTTATCATACCCCGGCGCAGAATAAATAAGCGGGTCATCTATTAAATCGCATTTATTAAATACTGCCAAAGACGGCTTTCCGGCTGCCCCAATCTCAGCTAATACCTTATCCACAACCCGGATATGGTCTTCATACTGCTCGCTATTAGCGTCTATGATGTGGATTATTATATCTGCAACCGCTGCCTCTTCAAGCGTTGATTTGAATGCCTCCACCAAATGATGCGGAAGCTTTCGGATAAATCCGACAGTATCTATCAAAAGCACCTTGCGCATATCGTCAAGCACGATTGCCCGGCTTGTCGGGTCAAGCGTTGCAAAGAGTTTATCCTCCGCAAGGACTCCTGCATCGGTCAGCGCATTTAAAAGTGTGGATTTACCGGCGTTTGTATATCCCACCAAAGCCGCTGTTATCACACCGTCCTTTTTGCGACGGCTTCTGATTAACTGCCGGTGCTTTTCCATCTCTTTAATTTCCTCTTCCAAAGCCCAGATTCTTCGCCTGATATGTCTGCGGTCGCTTTCAAGCTTTGTTTCACCCGGACCGCGCGTTCCAATTCCGCCGCCGGTTCGGCTAAGCTGCACGCCCAAACCTCTAAGCCTTGGCAGCCTGTACTTTAACATTGCAAGTTCTACCTGAAGCTTGCCCTCGCCGCTTTTTGCGCGCTGGGCAAAAATATCAAGTATCAGCATAGAACGGTCTATTACCTTTACACCAAGAATGTCACTTATATTCCGAGTCTGCGCACCCGAAAGCTCATCATCAAATATAACCGCATCTATCTCATACGCGTCTATAAGCTCTGCAATCTCTTCAAGCTTGCCCTCGCCCATATATGTTGCATTTTCTATATCCGGGCGGTTCTGGACAACCTGCATTATTACCTCCGCACCGGCGGTTTCGGCAAGCTCGCCAAGCTCTGCCATCGACTCATCTGTCGTATCAGAAAGACTGTCGCCCCTGCCTGTATGGACGCCGGCAAGCAGCACGCGTTCTTTTTTTTCTATATTATCACGTTCTGTCACTGCCGCGGTTCCTCCATTCTTTATAAATCACATATAGTATACCACAAAAAATTTTTTTCGTATATGATTTTTTTAAATTTAATAAATTATTTTCAATTTGAAATATTTTTACTCTAAATTTACAAAAAATCCAAAAAAACTCTTGCCAAACCAAAAAAATGTGGTATAATAGATGTGTTGTACTAACGATATGTATTGGAGGAAAAGAAAATGTCTACATTATTTACGGTATTGCATATAATTATTGCCGTGCTTTTAGTAGTAGTCGTACTTCTTCAGGAAGGAAAAGACCCCGGAATGAGAGGTATATCAGGTACTACTCCCGACACCGGCGACTCATTCTTCAGCAAGAATTCCGGCAGAACAAAGGCGTCTATGTATTCAAAAATGACAGCCGGGCTTGCAGTTTTGTTTTTAATAACAACAATGGTTTTAGTTTTTCTTCAGGCTTAAACTAATATTTCTTCAGCTGAGATTTTAATTTCGGTATTATGCCGGTTTCGTTTTTTTAAAACGAAACCGGTTTTTTATTTCCGATTCTAAATTCCCAAACCTTAGTTTAGGGTATTTTCCCCCATTAACCTTTTCTAAAAATCCCAATCTTTACACCACCGCTTTATGCCCTGCTGTTTTTGCGTCTTTTCTTTTGCGCTGCCATAGCGGCAATGACCATAGCTCCAACAACAGAAAGCGCCAACGCGCCTAAAGCCGTATACAGCGATGCTGCAAAAAACGAACCGTATAATGAAGCGCCGCCTGCAAAAACCTGAGCAGTTATGGGGAACATTTCAAGTAAAATATACATATACCCTGCCGCTATCAAACCGTGCAGCATTTTACCCATAATATACGGCACAAGGCTAAGCCCTCTGCCTGCCGCAACGCCCATCACCTGTAAATGTACGCATAACCCCGCAAATCCAGCTGCAGCTGCCGACAATACCAATCTTGCCGTATCACTCATTCCCGACGCCGCAATCGCGCCGATACCGTTTGTAAGCTCGCTTGCCGCAAGAAAAAATGTTTTTATACCTGAATTTTGCGGCAGAATGTCCTTTATTATATTTGCAGCAACCGAGAAAAATACCACTGCTGCGCAGACCGTAAGTATACTATTTATCGAAGATGAAATTGCTTTTTGAAAAATCCTGCCTATATCATTTTGCGGGTCATATACCGGCACCGGCACAGCCGACGCCTCGTTTCTGTGATAAAACCTGAAAAGTATCCCAACTGTAAACGCCGCCGCGATATGCGAAATATAAAGGAGCATTCCGCATTTGGGGCTATGGAAGATTGCCACACCTACCGAGCCGAGAATAAAAAGCGGACCTGAGTTATTGGAAAACGCAAGAAGCCTCTCACATTCCGTCTTAGACAGATACCCGCCGTCATAAAGGCTGCATGCCGTCGCCGCGCCTAAAGGGTAGCCGGAGATTATGCCTAAAATGAACGCCGCGGCGCCTGCGCCGCCCACATTAAACAGCGGCCGCATAACCGGCCCAAACAGCCGCGCAAGCTGCTGGCAAAACCCCGAATATATAAGAAGTCCCGAACACACAAAAAACGGCAGAAGTGACGGAACAAGTATCTCGGCACACATTGACAGCCCCGAGCGCGCATATTCCAGCGAGCTTTGCGGATTAAAAAGTATCAGCACCGTAATAAAAACAAAAATATAATATTTAATAAAACTGCGCATCACAAAAATCCTTTCCGCCCGCATAAAAATCCTGCCCCGCCGGCTTACCGCGGGCAGGCAAGCCGTAATTTATTCTGTTTATTATGAATATGATATTAAATCCGCGAATATTTCATATAATTAATAATATAATCCGTTAAGAGGTGACAGTATTGGCAAATTTTGCAAAAGAGGCTCTCTCACCCGAACCAAGAATAGTTATCCTTGGCAGAGAAGAGCTTCAAATAGAAAATATTACCGGTATAAGTAGTTTTTCCGACAAAAAAATAAATTTCCGCACACCCTCCGGCATAGTTTCGATTAGCGGCGAAAACCTTGTTATACTACGATTTGATGCAGGAGAAGCGGCGGTTTGCGGCTTGATTTCTTCGGTCAGCTACATCTAAACACGCAGAAATTCGGAAAGGCAAGGAAAAATAGGAATGTTTTTTTTAAAGTTCTTTTATTTTTTAAAAGGTTATGTTATAATAGAAGTATCAGGCGGGGATTTTGCGCGGTTTGTGAATATTTGTGCCGCACGAAGGATACGGCTTTGGAATATCGGCACAGGGAAAGTATCGGTATGGGAGCGGGATTTCGCAAAACTACGCCCCGTTGCGCGCAAATGCGGCGTTAAAATACATATCGCAGAAAAGCGCAGCATAAAACGCGGGAGCCTTAAAAACGGCGGCTGGTTTATCTTTATATGTGCGGTGCTGTTTTTAATATTGATGTTTATCTCCTCGCAATATGTCTGGAGCATAGAGGTTATAGGCTGCGATGCCGAAAAAGCGGCAGAAGTGCTGTATCAGGCGCAGCAGTTCGGACTTTGCCAGGGTGTAAAAAAAAGCAGCCTGCCTGACGGCAACCATATGCGTGATGGGATAATTTATAAAGTTGACGGAATAAACTGGGCGTGGGTATATCTTGACGGCACACATGCAAGAATAGAAGTAAGCGAGGATATACCGGCACCGCAAATGTATAATGCCGGCGACGCCTGCAATATAACCGCGGTGCGTGAGGGGATTTTAACCACGGTATCGGCAAAGTCGGGACGGAAAATGTTTGCAGTAGGTGACCGTGTAGATAAAGGCGATATTATCATATCCGGCGCAATGCCGGGCGGCGAGCTTACCGATGCGTATACCGTCGGTGCATCCGGCGAAGTCTTTGCCGAAACAGTTCATACAGAATCCTGCGAATATCCGCTTACAAAAACCTATACATATGATACCGGCAGCGTTGATACGGTTTACTGGCTGCGTATTTTTGACCTTAAAATACCGCTTGGTTTTTGGCAGGCGCCGGACTTTGACGAGTACCGTGTGGAAAGATACACGCCGCCGGCAGGAATATGCTATATTAAATATATCGAAACCGAATCATACACCGAGCCGATACCCCAAGAGACTGCTGTATATGAGGCAAAAGAGGCGCTCTATGAAAAAATAGCCTCAAGTCTCCAACCCGGCACATCGCGTACCGGCGAGCATATGGAATATGAGGTTATATCCCCGGAAAAAATTAAAGTTACGCTCACCATGAGCTTTATAGAAAATATAGGCGTAAAAACGCCGATAGAACAATGGCAGATGGAGGAACTTGCGGATGATAAGACAGATTGAAATACCACAAAGCTGCAGCCTTTCGGAGCTTTTCGGCAATTTCGATTCTAATTTGAAGCTTTTGGAAAAAAGTCTTGGAGTAAAGATTTCGGGACGTGATTCTGTGATAAAGATAAACGGCTCGGAAGAAGAAGTGGAAAAAGCAGAAGAGGTACTTGATGTACTGCTTCAGATACTTGCGCGCGGCGAGATAATTGACGAGCAGAAAATAATTTATGCTGTTACAATGGTACAGGAAAACGGCGGATTTGACTTAAAACTTTTAGGCGATGACTGTATCGCGGTAAATACCCGTGGCAATCCCATAAAAACAAAAACCCTTGGGCAGAAAAAATACGTTGAAGCAATGCGCGAGAATACAATAGTTTTCGGTGTGGGCCCTGCCGGAACCGGCAAAACCTACCTTGCGGTAGGTCGCGCTGTGACAGCACTTCGGAGCAAGGAAGTAGCGCGGATTATACTTACCCGCCCTGCCGTCGAAGCCGGCGAAAAACTGGGATTTCTGCCCGGTGACCTGCAAAATAAAGTTGACCCGTACTTAAGACCGCTTTATGACGGAATGTATGAAATGCTCGG
>CALXUL010000127.1 GCA_944391635.1 uncultured Clostridia bacterium
ACAATATTGTGCATATTTATATTATTATTATAAACTAACAAGCGAAATTTGTCAACTATTTCATAGAAAATGTTTGACAATAGTAACAAATATTTTACAAAAAAAACACTTGAAATCAGATGGATTATATGTTATAATTAGTTAATCTTTAATAAAAGCTGTGATGAAAGCAAGTAGTGCATATATCCCATTAGAGAGCAGCGGTCACTGGCTGTAAGCCGCTGCGGTAAGTGTATGTTATCGAAATTTCCTTTCGGAGCTGTGTCGGTGAAGCTTTTTTGTGTGTAGTCGGCATCGTATGTGTGCGGCACGTTAGTCCGTTTTTTAATGAGTGCCCGGATTTCCGGGAAATTGGGTGGTACCACGGAGCAATTTGCTTCGTCCCTTTGTTCTGCAAGGGGACGAAGTTTTTTTGTTCCCAATTCATATATATCGAAGGAGGAGAAAAAATTGAAAGACAAGCTTTCAAAAATCAAACAGGCTGCTTCCTTAGAACTTGAAGCAGCAGCTAATCTTGAAACCCTCGAAAACATCCGCATAAAGTATCTTGGAAAAAAAGGGGAATTGACCGCAGTTTTAAAGGGCATGGGTGCATTATCTGCTGAAGAACGCCCGCAAATTGGCGCTTTAGCAAATGAAATCCGCACATACATTGAACAGGAACTTGACAACAAAAAATCTCAAATCTCAAAAGAACTTACAAGACAGCGTCTTGAAAAAGAAGTTATTGACGTCACCATGCCAGGCAAAAAACAGCCTACCGGCAGCCTACACCCCCTTACAAAGGTTTTGGATAATATTAAAGATATTGCTGTTGGAATGGGGTTTGAAATCGCAGAAGGTCCGGAAGTTGAACTTGACTACTACAACTTTGAGGCTCTAAATATCCCCAAAAACCATCCTGCTCGTGATACACAGGATACATTCTATGTCAGCGACAATGTAGTTCTTCGCACACAAACTTCCCCTATGCAGATACGCGTTATGGAAAATAAAAAACCTCCTATCCGTATCATCGCGCCGGGCAGAGTTTATCGTTCTGATGCTGTTGACGCAACTCATTCACCTGTTTTCCATCAAATCGAGGGGCTTGTTGTTGACAAAGGTATAACCATGGCCGATTTAAAAGGCACTCTTGAAGCTTTTATTAAATCATTATATGGTCAAAACAGCAAGATTCGTTTTAGACCTCACCACTTCCCCTTTACCGAGCCATCTGCTGAGGTTGATATAGCCTGCTTTGTCTGCGGCGGCGAAGGGTGCCGGGTATGTAAGGGCGAGGGCTGGATTGAAATTCTCGGCTGCGGTATGGTACATCCTAAAGTTCTTAAGACATGCGGTATCGACCCGGAAGTTTATTCAGGATTCGCATTCGGGTTTGGTCTTGAGCGTATAACTATGGGCAGATATGATATTGATGACCTTCGTCTTTTCTTTGAAAATGACGTTAGATTTCTCAAACAATTCTGATTTTAGGAGGTAATTACCGTTATGAAAATTCCAATGAGCTGGCTTAACGATTATACCGACATTTCCGGTGTAACGCCTAAAGAATATGATAATATAATGACTATGACAGGCTCAAAAGTTGAGGCTGTAGAATTTTTAGGAAAAGATATAGACCGCGTTGTTTGCGGAAAAATCCTTTCTATAACCGAGCATCCAGATTCTGACCATCTTGTAATTTGTATGGTTGACGTTGGAGATGAAACTTTGCAGATAGTAACCGGCGCTCCTAACGTAAAGGAGGGGCAGGTTATTCCTGTTGCGCTTGACGGTTCTACCCTTCCAGGTGGTGTTCATATAAAAAAAGGTAAACTTAGAGGTGTTGAATCTAACGGCATGCTTTGCTCGCATGATGAGTTAGGGCTTACACCTGCTGATCTTGGGTATGAGCCGGAATATGGTATTCTTGTTCTGCCGGAGGATACTGTAATTGGTACAGATATTAAAGAAATTTTCGGGCTTAATGAAAATGTTGTTGAATTTGAAATAACATCAAACCGTCCTGACTGTTTCAGTGTTATTGGTCTTGCACGCGAAACTGCTGTTTCTTTCGGCAAACCGTTTTCTGTCAAAAAGCCTGTATATAATGAAAACAATGAAAATGTCGCTGACTCCTTAAGTGTAGAAGTTCAAAACAGCAAAAAGGCCCTCAGATACTCCGCAAAAATGGTTAAAAACGTTAAAATAGGTCCAAGTCCTAAGTGGCTTGCCGCAAGATTAAGAGCCTGCGGCGTAAGGTCTATTAACAATATTGTTGATATAACAAATTATATCCTACTTGAATACGGTCAGCCAATGCACGCATTTGACTTGCGTGACCTTGACGGAAACAAAATTATTGTAAGAAACGCAGACCCCAGCGAAAAAATTACTACTCTTGATGAACAAGCGCATGTTCTTACAGAAAATGACCTTGTAATCGCTGACAGCAGCAAAGCTGTTGCAATTGCCGGCGTTATGGGCGGATTTAACTCAGAAGTTAAGCCTGATACGACCTGTGTAGTATTTGAATCTGCAACCTTTGACGCCGCAAGCGTACGTCTTACTGCACAGCGCTGCGGCATGCGTACCGAAGCTTCATCACGGTATGAAAAGGGGCTTGATCCAAGCAATACAATCCCTGCTCTTGACAGAGCTTGTGAGCTTGTTTGCGAACTTGGCTGCGGTGAAATTGTCGGAGGTCTTATAGATATTAAGGGCGAAATTGTTCCTCCTGTTTCTATGACACTAAGACCTGAAAAAATCAACGCATTTTTAGGTACAGACATAAGTGTATCAGACATGTGCGATACACTTGAAAAGCTTGAATTTACTGTTGACAGGTCAACGCTTTTAATTACTGCTCCTTCTTTCCGCCCCGACATTCAATGCGAGGCAGATGTCAGTGAAGAAATTGCACGTTTTTACGGATACGACAAAATACCTACTACCCTTTTAAAAGGAGAAGCAACTGTCGGAAAACGCACCAGGCTGCAAAAACTCCGTGATAAAATTAACGCTCAGCTTTCTTCAAGCGGATTATGCGAAATATGCACATACACTTTCACATCTCCCTCATGCTTTTCAAAGCTTAGGATACCCGAGGACAGCCCGCTTAGAAAAACTGTGATAATAAGTAATCCCCTCGGTGAAGACACTTCCATCATGCGCACAACAACTCTATCTGCAATGCTTGATGCGCTTGCATATAATTACAGCCACAAAAACGAAAGTGTCGGTCTTTTTGAAATCGGAAAAATATATCTTCCAGGCAATAATGTCCTTCCAGACGAGCCGGAAAAAATTACATTAGGTATGTACGGTAAGATTGATTTTTACGATTTGAAGGGCAAAGTTGAAGCTTTGTTTGACACAATTGGCGTATATGCAGATTATGAGCCTGAAACAGGCAACCCAACCTTCCACCCAGGAAGATGTGCAAAAGTTATTATTAACGGTGAATATGCAGGCGTGCTTGGGGAAATTCATCCTGAAGTTTTATCAGCATACAGTATTGATACGCCCTGTTATATAGCCGAAATTGATCTTTTAAAGGCATATCAGGCATCAGGAAACGCTGTTAAATACAAGAAACTTCCGCGTTTTCCTGCCGCAGAACGCGATATCGCTATGATTGTTGACAAAACCATACCTGTTGCACAGCTTGAAAAAACTATTAAGAAAGCCTCTGGAAACCTTCTTGATACACTTAAATTATTTGACGTCTATGAGGGTTCTCAGATTCCTGAAGGCAAAAAGAGCGTAGCTTATGCAATTTCTTTCCGTGCGCCTGACCGAAGCCTTACAAATGACGAAGTTACAAAAATATTTAATAAGATTGTAAAAGACCTTGAATACAAAAACGGAGCACAACTGCGATGAACAATAATACCTCTTGGGTAAACAGTTCGGTATTCTATCATATTTATCCGCTCGGTTTCTGCGGAGCGGATAGAATTCATACCGATAATACGGTTAATCATTCAATACTAAAAATTATTGACTGGATTAAACATTTTAAAAAGCTTAATATTAACGCACTCTATTTAGGACCTGTTTTCGAGTCATCATCACACGGTTATGATACCCGCAATTATGAAAAAATCGACACAAGACTCGGTGATGAAGAAGACCTAAAAAAGGTTTCAGAAAAGCTCCACGACTCTGGAATCAGGTTGGTTTTAGACGGTGTTTTTAACCACGTTGGACGGGAATTTTTCGCTTTTTCAGATGTTATAAAAAACAAGCAAAATTCCCCTTACTGTGATTGGTTCGTAAACCTTAACTTTAACGGTCAAAGCCCTTTTGGCGACCCGTTTTGGTATGAAGGCTGGGAGGGACATTATGAACTTGTCAAGCTAAACCTTAAAAACCCTGCTGTTTCAGATTATCTTATTAATGCTGTCCTTGGCTGGATAGATAAATTTGACATTGACGGTTTAAGGCTTGACGTGGCATATATGCTTGACCAAGATTTTATACGAACGCTGTCACAATCTGTAAAAACTGTCAAACCGAATTTCTGGCTTATGGGCGAGGTTATACACGGTAATTACGCAATGTACGTAGGCGACGGACTTCTTGATTCTGTTACCAATTATGAGTGCTATAAAGGTCTGTACTCGTCACACAATGACAAAAATTATTTTGAAATTGCACACTCTATTATACGTCAGTTCGGAGACGGCGGCAATGGCGGTATCTATAACGGTATGACAACATATAATTTTGTAGATAATCATGATGTTACAAGACTTGCCTCTATTTTAAGAAATAAAGCCGACATAAATAATGTCTACACCCTTCTTTTTACAATGCCCGGAGTGCCATCCGTATATTACGGAAGCGAGTTTGCAATCGAAGGTGTAAAAGAGAAAAACGGGTCGGATGATGTGCTGCGTCCTGAGCTTAAACTCTCCGATTTCGACGATAATACTGAGCTTTGCAGGCATATTGCAGCGCTTTCAAAAATGAAAAAGACGCTTCCGGCATTATCTGACGGATATTTCAAACAAATTCTGCTGCAAAACAGGGTATTCGCTTTTATGCGCAAAAACAGCACAAACGAAGTTTTTGTAGCATTAAATATTGATGAAACAGAGGCTTCTGTTACTCTCCCCTGCTCTTATGACTTAATTGATGCAGAAACAAAAGAAATATTTAAAAGTGTTGACTCCAAAGTTGTTGTAAATATACCCGTTTCATCAGGGCGTGTTCTTTATGACCTGGCATTAGCGGAGGGCATAAAATAAAATGGATTTTGTAGCTATTGATTTTGAAACCGCATCCGCGTCAAGAACCAGCGCATGCAGTATAGGTATTTGTGAAGTTAAAAATAACCGAATATTTAAAAGAGAATCAATGCTCATTCGTCCGGAACCACTCGAATTTAACGAATACAATGTAAAAATACATGGTATAACTCCGGACATGGTTTGTGACAAACCGTCATTTGCTGAGCTATGGGGTAAAATCAAACCACATATAGAAGGAAAGACGGTAGTTGCACACAATGCCAGCTTTGATATAAGCGTGCTTTGCAGGACTTTAGAATATTACGGTATTGAGTTTCCGGTTTTTGATTATATATGCACAGTAAAACTTTCTCAAAAAGCTTATCCGGAATATGAAAGCCATCGCTTAAACGCAATGGCTGATGCTTTCGGTATATGCTTTTCGCACCATGACGCGTGCGATGACGCTTATGCCTGCGCAAAAATTCTTTTACATATTCTTAAAGAGTTTAACGCAAATTCTGCTGAAGAATTAAAAGAACTTTTTAATATTAAAATCGGGCATATATACCCTGGATATTCCCTAACAAAAACAAAAAAAGAAAAAAGAGCTCTTAATTTAAAAAATGCGTCCATTGTAAAATGAACGCATTTTTTATTTTACCTATTCACATAAAACACCGTATTTTATCTTTAGTCTGTCAAATATTTTAATTGCTGCATCTGCGCCAAACCAAAGGAAAAAAGAAGTTGACAGAGCATGTACTAAGTCAAACGGAAGTGAAAGCAGGAAAACAGATACAACAGACCCTATGCTCGGACTTTCCTGTGCTATCAGCGCTGAATAAAGATTCATGCATCCACCGTATATAAAAAGTACAGATGCTCCGCCAAGAATACATAATAATAAACGCGATTTCAAAACATTTCCCCACGCAGAAATCACACCAAAAATACCCCCTATCAGCGAGAACGCAAGCATCTGCCACGGCGTCCACGGTCCCTGCCCAAAAAAGAA